>DAHXMX010000036.1 GCA_027371515.1 Neisseriaceae bacterium | reverse complement strand
TCCATATTTTGCAACTGTCATAATGCTTGCACTGTTGTTATTAGGTATCGTATCTTATAACTCAATTAGTGTTGAAGGTACGCAAGAATATACTCAATTATTATATATTCCAAGTAAGGCGCCATTTGATTTATATGATAGTAAACGCCGTTACGGAATTAAATTATACATTAAACGTGTATTTATTATGGATGATGCAGAAAAGCTGCTCCCTAATTATTTACGCTTTGTTCGTGGTATAATCGACAGTCAAGATTTACCACTAAACGTATCACGTGAAATATTACAATCTTCTAATGATATTGATGCTATTCGTTCTGGTTCAACTAAAAAAATATTGTCATTATTAGAAGATCTGGCAAAAAATGATTTAGATAGCTATGCTAAATTTTATGCTGAATTCGGTAATGTACTCAAAGAGGGGGTTATTGAAGATTATGCAAATAAAGAACGTATTGCTAAATTATTGCGTTTCAAATCTACACATAGCGATGGTAAAACAATAGTAACGCTTGATGAGTATATTAAACGCATGAAGGATGGTCAGGATAAAATTTATTATATTACAGCTGATACTTATAATGCAGCAAAAAACAATCCACATTTAGAAATTTTTAATAAAAAAGATATTGAAGTATTGCTTTTGACGGATAAAATTGATGAATGGGTAGTTAATCATTTAATGGAATTTGATAAAAAACAATTAGTTTCTGCTGCAAGTAATAAACTAGATTTGGGAAATCTTGAGGACAAAAAAGAAGAAGAGAAAAAGACTGAAGAAGCAAAACCATTATTAGAAAAAATTAAAGCAGCTCTAGGCGACAAAGTTAAAGAAGTAAAAGTAACTTCTAGGCTTGTTAATTCGCCAAGTTGTATTGTTGTTGATGATAATAATATGAGTATTCATATGGAGCGTATACTTCGTCAAGCCGGACAGGATGTCCCTGTGTCTAAGCCAATTTTAGAAATAAACTTAGCTCACAGCTTAATTCAGAAAATAGAAAAATCAGTTAATCAAGAAGAAATCGATGATTTATCTAATATTATTTTAGATCAAGCTTTATTAACTGAAGGTTTGCAATTAGATGATCCAACATCTTTTATTCAACGAATGAATAAATTAATTGCTTAAAATAAAATAAGTGAGGATTAAAAATCCTCACTTATTTGTCATATTGGTGTCAACTTGTTATATTGATTGAAAATTATTGTTAATAACTTGATTTATTTTAATTAATGGTGTTAAATGATTGATTTTGATTTTTTTAATTATACCGTTACAAACATGAATATTACTAGTTAAGGCTAGCGTTATGTCTATTGTGCCATCCTTATTTAATTGATTAATAACAAAATTTGTATTATCTCCATTTATATTATCACTTAAACAATTAAGTTCACTATCATTACTAGATCTAAATTTTTCCTGAAGGTTTTTATACATTGTTATATTATTAAAATCAGATTTTAATTTTAATTTAATGTCATTATCAGTTAATATTCCTTTTACAATACTGCTTTCGGTTGCTAGTTGATTTATTGTGAGATTATCTTTAGGATTGTTAATTAATGTACATTGATAGTTGATACCAGAGTCTGGATGTGCCATGGCAGTTGCCATCATAAACCAGCTATGTATATAGCAAGCATACTTATTGTTAACTATTGATACGAATTGATAGTCTGCTTGATTACTAACAGTGTATGATTTAATATCTTTATTATTAAGCAAATATTGATGCTCTTGTTTGATTTGGTGAGGATTAATACTGTTAAGGTAGTTATAAATGATTTGCTTATTGACTGCTAAATAATTCCATCCAATTACAACGTCTGTTTGTTTAATAGTGGTTTTTGGGTATCTTAGTTCGATGTATTTAATTAAATTTGTATAATTAGTTACACAATTATCTTTCGTGTTTTGACCTAATGTATTAATTAAGTAGCTATTAGGACGATTACTATCATATGTTATATTAACTTGTTTATTATCAAATTCATGACTGTATTTCGCGAGGCAATTATTAGCATATACAGTTGAAGAAGTTAAAGATAAAAAAGTTAAGCAAAGTATATGTTTTATTTTCATAATGAGAATTTATTACTTAGTTAAATCAGTTTTAGTATAACCAAGTGGTATAATGTTATGGACGCCTTCAATGATCCAAATTTCACCACTCATTCCTGCCATAATAAGTTTGATTGAACAGCCGTTATTTATTTCATATTCAAGCAATGATTGACGACAAATCCCACATGGTGTAACTGGTGAATTACTTAGTCCATTGGTACAATAACTAATTGCTAAAGTTTTAATTATATTGTTACGATATTCGCTTGCTTGTAATGAGCCTAACAAAACACGCTCTGCACAAATTGTTGCACCAAAACTTGCATTTTCATAATTACAGCCGGTGATTATTTTACCATTGTCTAGCATGGCGCAGGCCCCAACATGAAATTTTGAGTAAGCGGCATATGAATGTTTGGTCATTTGGCGCGCATTGTTTAGAAGTTCTAAATCTTGATGATTTAATTCATTATCATGAGTGAATACTTGATAGTTAAAGCTTTTTGTGTGTAACATGTTTGATACCTATGATGCAATATTAACATTATCAATTAAAATTGAGCCACATTGAATTGCACTATTTAAAATCCAGTCATTACTAATTAATTGAATATTTTTATACATATCGTGAAGATTGCCAGAAATAGTTAAATTATCCACAAAATAAGTAATTTCTCCATTTTCAATTAATAAACCACTAGCTCCCACAGAATAATCTCCGGTTGTTATATTTAGGCCATGTCCGATAGTTTCGATTACCACTAAACCATTAGTTATATTTTTAGCAAGTTGATGAATGTCACCATTGAAGTTTGCTTTTACAAATAAATTATGTGCACCACCGGCATTGCCTGTACTCTTAAGACCAAGTTTACGTGCATAATAACTATCTAATAAAATATGGTCAATATATCCATCATGAATAATTGAGCTTGAACTTACTTGTACTCCTTCAGCATCAAAATAGCTACTGGCGATTCCTTTGTAAACAAATGGATCTTCGTGGAGACAAAACCAAGATGGTAGTATTTGTTGATCTAATTTATCATGTAAAAAGCTTAATTTTCTGTATATATTGTTACCACTTATAAGTCCTATCAGACTACCTATTAATGATTGGGCAATTCTTTGCTCGAATATTACTGGATATTTACCAGATTTGATTTTAGTTCCTTTATTTAGTCTGCGGTACGTACGTAGACTAGCTTGATTAGCTAATAATTGATTATTTAGTAAGTCATTAAAATCACGCGCTGACGAACTGCTATATTCAGTCTGCATCTCGTTATTATTGTGACCAATTAAGCTTAGGCTTTTATTATAGCGTGTTGTTTGATATCCTTGATTTAATCCGTTTGTGTTTGCCAAGATAAAATTATATTTGCCAATTGCAATTGATGCTCCATCTGACTTATCAACCATATTATGGCACTTTAGTCCTAACTGTTCTAGCTCTATGGCGCAATTAATTAATTCTTGATTTGAAATAACCACTGGATTAAATAAACCTAAATCTTGTGTAATATCTTTAATTAATAATTCACGATCAGGTAATTTATTAAATGGATCAACTTCAGTATGATTGGCTAATTCAATCGCTTTAAGTATAGCATTATCTATATTATGTTGATTTATATTTGATAAACTAACTGTTGCATGATGTTCTTTGATGTAGGTAGTTAATGAGATAGAGCTTGAATAGCTGGTTTCAAAATTTTCAATCTTACCGTTTAGAATATCCACCCCTGTTTCAATTGATTCATTTATTTCAAGTTTGGCATCTGTTGCACCAAAATCTAAGGCTTTGTTTAAAACTTGTTGTGCAATTTGAGATAGTTTTAATTGAGTGTGTTCAAATTCAAGCATGACTTTAGCGACTCCAAGCAAATATTATTAACTATGAGCTGTATTTTAGCATAAAACAGCATATTTAATATCACATTATATTAATTTACATATTTTAATTTATATATTTGCTAACACAGTCAACAGTTATTAATAAGCAATCTTTCTTGCTACCTTTTATATCTTTTACCTTGATGAGAGAGTATATGCCTGTATTTGGTGCATACAAGCATATATAATTATGCTAGAATTATGCTATAATTAGCGCTTGTTATTTATATGCATATAATATTTTAGGTTATTGATTATGGTTTTTGGCTTATTTAAACGTAAAAAGAATATAAAAAGCGAGGTTACTAATAGTGATGTAGTGAATATTGAATCTAATTTAGAAGATGATAATAAACTACAGCATAAAGAAGAAATTAAAATTGAATCTAGCGAATTAGCTGTTATACAAACGGATAGTTTGCATGTTAATGAGAATCAATCTAACTTATCAGATTCATCGGAGAATGAAAATTCTAATTCTTCATGGTTAAGTAGGCTTAGGTCTGGTTTATCTAAGACACGCAATAGTTTGGGTAAAAAGTTTCTTGGTGTATTTGGTGGTGGTAAAATAGATGAAGCTTTGTATGAAGAGTTAGAAACCATCTTGTTAAGTTCAGATATTGGGTATAGTGCTACCACTGAATTATTAGAGCAAATTCGTCGTCGTGTAACTATTAAAGGGTTGAAAGATAGCAAAGAGTTAAAGCTAGTATTAAAAGAGTGTGTAAATGATTTGTTACAGCCAATTAATATTCCGCTTGATGTATCAACTCATCAACCATTTGTAATTATGATGGTAGGTGTAAATGGTGCTGGCAAGACTACCTCAATTGGTAAATTAGCTAAATATTTTCAATCGCAAGGTAAAAGTGTGATGCTTGCAGCTGGCGATACTTTTCGTGCAGCAGCTAGAGAACAGTTATTGGAGTGGGGGAAAAGAAATAATGTAACAGTGGTATCTCAGGTAAATGGTGATTCTGCGGCTGTATGTTTTGATGCAATTAATTCTGCTAAAGCTAATAAGATTGATATTGTTTTAGCTGATACAGCTGGTCGTTTGCCAACTCAATTAAATTTAATGGAAGAAATTAAGAAAGTTAAGCGTGTAATTGGGAAAGCATTGGATGGCGCACCTCATGAGGTATTACTAGTTCTTGATTCTAATGTTGGACAAAATGCAATTAATCAAGTTAAGGCATTTGATGATGCACTTAATTTGACTGGGCTTATATTAACTAAATTAGATGGGACAGCTAAAGGTGGTGTGATTTGTGCAATTGCACGTGAAAGACCGATTCCAGTTCGTTTTATAGGTATTGGTGAATCAATTGATGATTTGCGCCCATTTAATGCAAGTGACTATACGGATGCATTGTTTGATTAAGGTTTTGGAGTTTTGAAAATGGCTATAGATGTAAAGAGTAGAGTTAATGTAGTTGATAAAAGAATTATTAACGGGAAAACCGATGTTAATCAATTAGTACCATTTAAATATAAGTGGGCATGGGAAAAATATCTAGCTACTTGTGCTAATCATTGGATGCCTCAAGAGATTAATATGCAACGCGATATTGAATTATGGAAAAGTCCAAATGGTTTAACTGATGATGAACGTCTAATTGTTAAGCGTAATTTAGGGTTTTTTGTGACGGCAGATAGTTTGGCTGCAAATAATATTGTACTTGGTACATATCGTCAAATTACTGCGCCAGAATGTCGTCAATTTTTATTACGTCAAGCATTTGAAGAGGCTATTCACACGCATGCTTATCAATATATTGTAGAAAGCTTAGGACTTGATGAAAGTGAAATTTTTAATGCTTATCATGAAATTCCGTCAATTCGTGCCAAAGATGATTTTTTAATCCCATTTATTGATACTTTAACTAATTCAAGTTTTACTACAGGTACTCAAGAATCTGATCAGGCATTATTGAAATCACTAATTGTTTTTGCTTGTATTATGGAAGGTTTGTTTTTTTATGTTGGATTTGTTCAGATATTAGCGCTTGGTCGTCAAAATAAAATGACTGGTAGTGCCGAACAATATCAATACATATTGCGTGATGAATCTATGCATTGTAATTTTGGTATCGATTTAATTAATACTATTAAATTAGAAAACCCGCATTTGTGGACTGATGAATTTAAAGCTGAATGTACTGGGTTATTTAAAAAAGGTTTAGAATTAGAATATGCATATGCTGAAGATACCATGCCTCGTGGAGTACTTGGTTTAAATGCTACAATGTTTAAAGAATATTTACGCTTTATTTGTAATCGTCGTATGTTACAAATTGGTTTGACTCCATTATTTGCAGGAGCAACTAATCCTTTTCCATGGATGAGTGAGATGATAGATCTCAAAAAAGAGAAAAACTTTTTTGAAACACGTGTGACCGAATACCAAACTGGCGGAGCGCTTGATTGGGATTAATTGAATCATATAATTTGATTGTTAAATCAATTGATGGATTTCGACAACGTCAAAGTCAATTAGATATGATTAATCTGATTAATGACTGTTTTCAGAACATTGATCCTGAATTAAAAGATGGGCATAATATATGTTTAATTGAAGCTCCTACTGGAACAGGGAAAAGTCTTGCTTATTTATTATCTGGAATTATTAATGCATTACAAAACAATAAGAAATTAATAATTGCAACTGCAACTAAAACATTACAAAGTCAATTAGTTGAACAGGATATTCCGAGGCTTATTAAACAAAGTAAGCTGAATTTTAGCTTTCAATTAGCTAAGGGAAGAGCTAATTATGTATGCCCATATCAATTGGATATATTATTAGCCCAAAGCGATTTGTTTCAAAATGATAATACAGAACTTAACGAAACAAATAAATTGCGTGAGATGTTTCATGATAATAAGTGGGATGGTGATTTAGATTCTGTTAAATTGCATATTTCTAGTAGCTTAAAGCCAAAATTAACGATTAATAAAGATAGTTGCCTTGGTTATTCATGTCAATACAATCAAAAAAATGATGTTAAATGTCCATTTTATAAGTCAAAAGAATTAATTAAAGCAAGTGATGTAATTGTTACTAATCATAGTTTATTATTGTCAGATTTAGATATTGGTGGTAGTGTTTTATCTATTCGTCCTGAAGAGTATTATTTATGTATTGATGAGGGGCATAATTTTGTTACTAATGCATTAAATAGCTTTAGTAATACATTTAATCTACGGGACTCTATTGACTCAATTGAGCATTTAGCTAAGTTTATTTATAACACAGAATATAAAGATTATATTTTAAATGATATCGCTTTATGTGAGAATGCTTTTCAAGAAGCACATAACTTAATTAATTTATTAGGTGAGTTATTGCAGCTTATTGAATTAAACTCTAATAATTCTAATGTATTTGTTAATCAAAGATTAATTTTAAATGATTATTTAAATCAGCAAATTGGTACAGAGTTTAAAGATTGTTTTGTAAATATTGCATATGTTGCATCAACTTTATACAATTTATTAGATAAAATAGTCAATAAGCTAAAAGAGATGATTAAAACCACTCAAGATAATTTTGCTGAAACGTCACTTAACAAATTAGGTTTTTATATTAGTTTGGTTGAATCAATTAACAAAACAGCAGAATACATTATTAATAAAGATGATTCAAGATACAATGCAAATGCAAAATGGATTGATTTTGTGGAACAGAAAAATGATTATGAATACGTTATTAATGCTAAATTTACGCATATAGGTAATTTATTACACAATAAATTATGGTCCAAAGTTTATGGTGCTGTGATTACATCCGCAACATTAGCCGTTGGTAATGATTTTAATTATTATTTATTTAAACTTGGCTTGTCTTTTATGCCTAAGGTAAGGAGTTATAAATTACCTTCGAGTTTTGATTATGTAACTAAATCTCAGGTTGTTGTTCCTCGATTTAAAGCATCGCCTGATTTTGCTACTAAAGATGAATTTCAAAATGAATTAATAGCTTATTTGGAGGATATACTTGATTATAATGAATCATATGGAACGTTAGTATTATTCTTTAACCGTAGTCAAATGCTAGATGTATATAATAAGCTTAGTTTAAAATTAAGGCAGCGCATCCTTTTACAAACTGATTTTATAAGTAATCAACGTTTAATTAATCAACATAAAATTAAAATCAATGATAAAAAAGCAAGTATTATTTTTGGTTTAAATTCTTTTGCTGAAGGTGTAGATTTACCAGCAAAGTATTGTATGCATGTAGTTATTAGTAAACTACCATTTGATACACATACCGATCCAGTTAAAATGGTTCAAGAATATTGGGTTAAATATGAAAAAGGTAATTATTTTTTTGATATTACATTACCTGAGGCATGTATTCGTTTAATTCAGGCGGCGGGTAGATTGATTCGTGATGAAGATGATTATGGACAATTAACTATTTGTGACAATAGAATTGTAACTAAATCTTATGGAAAAATACTGTTAGATAGTTTGCCAAATTTTAATCGTAAATATAATGCTAATTTTTTACAATATGCTTATAATAAAATGCAGGTATAACTATGGGGCGTGTTCGAATAATATCAGGTACTCATCGTTCTAGAGTGATTGAATTTAACGATAATATATCTGGTCTAAGACCAACTCCAAATCGAGTACGTGAAACTTTATTTAATTGGTTAGGGCAACAACTTGATGGACTTTTGATTTTAGATGCCTTCTCTGGTAGTGGGGCACTTGGTTTTGAGTCAAGTTCTCGTGGTGCAGTTCAAGTGATTATGCTTGATAATAATATAAACAATATACATAAGTTAATTCACGAAAAAAATAAATTAAAATTTAAAGTAATATAATATCATCATCATCATCATCACCATCACTTTCATCTTCATAATCATCAAATATATCATCATTGATTA
>DAHXMX010000035.1 GCA_027371515.1 Neisseriaceae bacterium | reverse complement strand
AAAACAATTTTGAATACAGTAATACTCAAAAATATACTAATTCTTGGATTAATAATATTTTAGAAATTCAATCTTCAACAGTATCTGCGAATGAATTTTTAGATAGTTTAAAACAAGACCTTTCACCTTCAGATATTTATGTATTTACTCCTAAAGGTAAAATTATCCTATTACCGTTAGGTAGTAAAGTACTTGATTTTGCATATTTCATTCATACAGATATTGGCAATCATTGTTTTAAGGGTAAAATCAATCATAAACTAGTAGATATTGATACATTGCTTCATAATGGTGATATTGTTGAAATTATAACCAAAAAAGAAATTGAACCAAATGAAAATTGGCTCAAAATAGCAGTTTCTGGTAAAGCGTTAAGTAAAATAAAAAATTATATTAAAATACAAAAACATGAAGAAAATGTTGCTAATGGTAAGCGTCTAATTCAACTTGGCTTATCTTTATTTAAAACAGATATCGAACCAAACAATATTGTTAATAATCTAATAAAACAGCACTATCCAAAATTAACAGAGGCAGAATTACAATATAAAATCGGTACTGGTGAATTATCAGTTTTAACAGTGATTAAAAAATTTTTAGGTTATTCGCCTGATTATGTGATAGATATAAAACTAAGTCAAAATACATTACAGATTATACAAGACAATAACTGTTTACCTATTCCCGGTGAACTAATCTTAGCTAAGATTACACGCAATGGTGAATTACTAATTCATCTTCATTCATGTAAATATACCAAAAAAATTGGACTTGAGAATTTAATATTTATCCATATAATAAATGACATAGATAAAATTTTTGCAATTAAAATGCAAGCTCATATAGCTAATAAAGCTGGCACATTTGCAAAAGTTACTGGAATCATCGGTGCAAAAGGTATTAATATAATCGAACTCTCTCAGAATAAAGTTTCTGGAGATTTTGCTATAATTGATGCAACAATCGGAGTTCGTTCACTAGAAGAAGCAGAAGATTTAATAAAAACATTAAATAATCAAGATTTTGTTAATCAAGCAAGTTTAATTTAAGGAAAACTATGATATCAAATAGTCAAACAAATGAAAATATAGAATTAGTGAATATGGGTGAAGCGGTACCAGTAATACCGCTTAAAGATGTTGTTATATTCCCTAGTATAGTGGTTCCTTTATTTATTGGCAGACCTAAATCAATAAATGCACTGGATTTCGCAACTAAAAAAGATAATATGGTTTTATTATTAAGTCAAAAAAACCCTCAAGATAATGAAGTAACACCACTTAATTTACACAATATTGGGACGTTGGCAAAAGTATTACAAGTATTAAAACTCCCTGATGGTACTAATAAAGTATTAATTGAAGGTAAAAGCCGTGCTAAGGCAAATGAAATCGTTGATAAAGATGGATACTTTTCTACTCAAGTTCAATTGTTAACAACTAAAACAGATGCCACTAAAATAGAATTAGAAGCCATTAAACGCGAAATTATACAGCAATTTGAAGAAGTTGCATCGCTTAATCAAAAAATACCTGAAGATATAGTGGCTCTTATTACAAAATTTGATAATCTAGAGCAATTAGCAGATGTTATAACTTCACATGTAATTGTTGATTTAAATACAAGGCAAGATATACTTGAGACGATATCAATTAAAAAAAGATTGAATAAAATTCTACGTGAGATCAATCGTGAAATAGAGATATTAAATGTAGAAAAACGTATTCAAGGTCGTGTTAAACAACAAATTGAAAAAAATCAAAAAGAATATTACTTACATGAACAAGCAAAAGCTATTCAACAAGAATTAGGTGAAGAAGAAGATTTAAGTGAAATTCAAGAATTAGAACTACGCATCAAAATGGCCAAAATGCCTGCTGAAATAGAAACTAAAGCAAAAAATGAAATAAGAAAACTAAAACTGATGCCTCCTATGTCATCAGAAAGTGCTATTACACGTAATTATATTGAACTTTTAGTAGATTTACCATGGGATAAAGTTAGTAAAGTCAATAAAGATTTAAGCAAAGCACAAAAAGTATTAAACAAAGATCATTATGGGCTAGAAAAAATTAAAGAACGCATTATTGAGTTTTTAGCGGTACAAAATCGAGTTGAAAATAATAAATCCCCTATTCTGTGTTTTGTTGGTCCTCCTGGGGTTGGTAAAACATCTTTAGGTGAATCGATTGCACGTGCTACGGGGCGTAAATATATTCGTGTAGCATTAGGTGGTTTACATGATGAGGCTGAAATTCGAGGGCATAGAAAAACATATATAGGAGCAATGCCAGGTAAAATCTTGCAAAATATTCAAAAAATAGGCGTACGCAATCCATTATTTTTATTTGATGAAATTGATAAACTTGGTGCTGATCATCGTGGTGATCCAGCTTCTGCTTTACTTGAGGTATTAGACCCAGAACAAAATAAAGCGTTTGTTGATAACTATGCAGAGGTTCCTTTTGACTTATCGCAAGTTATGTTTGTTGCTACAGCTAATTCATTAAATATTCCAGCTCCACTACGTGATCGCATGGAAATAATTATGTTGTCTGGGTATACAGAACAAGAAAAACTAAAAATTGCAGAGCAGTATTTAATACCAAAACAAATAAAAAACACTGGTCTTAAACAATCGGAAATATCAATTAGTTCAGAAATAATACTTGATGTAATTAGATATTATACAATGGAAGCTGGGGTACGTAATTTGGATCGCCAAATTAATAAAATATGTCGTAAAGTAGTAACTGAATTAGATACAAGTAACAGTAAAATTCGTAAAATAGTAATTACACCTGATTTACTGAGTAAATATTTAGGTAAACATATTAATGACTTTGGTGTATCATCTAAATATAATAGAGTTGGTCGTGTAACTGGTCTTGCATGGACTGAAGTAGGTGGTGACATTTTAACTATTGAAGTAGTATCTATTCCTGGTAAAGGTCAGATTATTAGAACAGGTAAATTAGGTGATGTTATGCAAGAGTCAATTCAAGCAGCAATTAGTCTAGTACGCAATCGTTCTAATTCATTAGGTATTGATGAAAAATTCTATGAAACAAAAGATATTCATGTTCACGTACCAGAAGGTGCGACACCTAAAGATGGTCCATCGGCAGGTATTGCTATGGTAACAGCCGTAGCATCTAGCCTTAATCATATTCCTATTAAATCAACCGTTGCCATGACTGGTGAAATAACACTGTATGGTGATGTATTGCCAATCGGTGGTTTAAAAGAAAAACTATTAGCTGCTCTTCGTGCTGAAATTAAAACAGTGATTATTCCTGAAAAAAATCTAAAAGATTTAGAAGAAATTCCAGATGAGATTAAATCAGGGTTAGAGATAGTACCAGTTAGTCGCATTGAGCAAGTTTTAGATATAGCATTTGAATATCAACCGGTACCATTTGATAAAACTGTAAAATTAGATGTAATATCAACAGATAATAAAACTAAAGGCATAGCAGGAAGTAAAAAACCCAATGCTTCTTTACAGTAAAACTATTATAAGCATCTTTTATTAATGATTAATAAAAGGTGCTTATTCTATCTAAATAATACTATGCTATTGAATTTATTTAAAATCAAACCAAATCAAAAAATTAATCGCTTGCTAAAAAGTAGTGATTCGTTATTCATTACTAATTTACACTCAAAAATCAATAAAAATATCTTACTAATATGTAATGACAGTTATAATGCAAATCGCATGTATAATGAAATTAAATTGTTTAATCAAGATTTGCATGTTGAATTATTCCCAAATACAGAAATACTAGCATATGAAAGGTTAGCACCACAAAAAGATATTATAGCTAATAGATTAGAAATACTTAGTAAATTAAATAGCAAGCAAATTAACATATTAATTATTAACCATACAGAATTACAAAATAAACTTTGTCCACCTGAATACGTTAATTCACGCATATTTAATTTAAAAACTAATACTAAATTATCTATCACCGAATTAAAAAATCGCTTAATTAATTCAAACTATACGTTAGTAGATACTGTATATGAAACTGGCGAATTTGCTGTTCGCGGTGGAATAATTGATATTTTCCCCATGGGTGCAAAAGAAATTATTCGTATTGAACTGTTTGATGATGAGATTGAAAGCATCAAGCTTTTAGATAAAAAAACTAAATCTTTAATTAATCAAATTGAACAATATAAACTAATTCCTACGCATGATTTTCCAACAGACAATACAAGTATAAAACAATTTAGAAATAATTTTATTCAATATTTTCCAACCAATATCGCTACTTATTATATAAAAGAATTTGAAAGTGGATTTTTGCCAGCCGGTACTGAAAGCTATCTTCCATTATTTTTTGAAAATAATACTGTAAATATTTTAGATTATTTAAATGATAATTGGTCTATTGTTTATACAGATAATTTATCTTATGAATTAGATCTAGCATGGCATGAAATCAATCAAAGGTACAATAACTTTAACTATCAATACCCTTGTATGAAACCACATGATCTATACTATTCAACAGACATTATATTTCAAAAATTAAAAACGAAAGATGTTTATAAAATAGCAAGTAATGGCATATTAATCAGCGATTTACAAGAACTACCAGATTTAAGCGTTAATAATAAACTAAATTCGCCATATTTAAATTTGATTAATTTTAGAGCAAATTTTAAAGGTATCACTATTATAATAATAAATGGTCTTGGGCGCTTAGAAATTATTCGTCAATCACTAGCTAAGCATAATATTAACAGTAAAATTATAGATAACTTATCTACTATTGACACCCCAAATACAATTTATTTATACAATAACAACCTATATTCTGGTTTTATTTGTAATAAATATGCTTTTATTACTGAGTTTGAATTATATAAAACAATTAATAAACAAATAATTAGTCGTAAAATAACTAAGCGTTATATCGATGATGTACAAGATATCGGTGATTTACAAATTGGAGATTATGTAGTACATATTAATCATGGTATAGGTCGTTATATTGGCTTAACTACACAAACTATTGCAGATATTAATTATGAAATGCTTGAGATAGAATATCAAAATGAATCAAAATTATTTCTACCAATTAATAATTTACACCTAATTAGCAAATACTCAAAATTAGATGGTGCAGAAACTGTTTTAACTAAATTAGGCAGTAATACTTGGGCAAAAACCAAAGCTAAAGTTCAAAAAAAAATTTATGATACAGCAGTTGAATTGCTTGAATTATATGCTAAACGTGAATTAGCTACAGGTAATCGCTACAGCATACCCGCTGAATATTCAAATTTTACCCATAGCTTTGGATATGAAGCAACCGTTGACCAATTAAATTGTTTTAATGATATTATTAATGACATGACTAATCAAAAGCCAATGGATAGATTAATCTGTGGGGATGTCGGTTTTGGTAAAACTGAAGTTGCTATACGTGCAGCATTTATTGCAAGTATGAATGGTTATCAAGTAGCCATATTAACACCAACTACACTACTTGCAGAACAACACTATCAAACTTTTTTAGATAGATTCAATGGGTATCCTATTAATATTGCTGAGATATCACGTTTTAAAACCAAGAAGGAAATTAATGACACATTAATTAAACTTGAGGCTGGTAATATAGATATAGTAATTGGGACACATCGTTTAATTCAAGAAGATATCAAATTTAATAATTTAGGTTTAGTCATTATTGATGAGGAACATCGCTTTGGAGTTAAGCAAAAGGAGCGCTTAAAACAACTTAGAGCAAATACAGATTTTTTATCCATGACGGCAACTCCTATTCCACGAACTTTATCTATGGCATTAGATGGTATACGTGATTTTTCAGTTATTGCTACCCCTCCTAAGAAACGTCTTGCAGTAAATACTATACTTTTAAAAGATGAATCGAACTTAATTAAAGAAGCTATTTTACGTGAAGTAAAAAGAGGTGGACAAGTATTCTTTCTATATAATGATGTAGCTACAATTAATCAAATGTATGAACGTCTCATAAACATTGCTCCTGAATTAAATATTGCTATTGCTCATGGACAAATGAATGAGCATAATCTTGAACATACAATTAAAGATTTTATTAATCAACGTTATCATATATTATTGTGTTCAACCATCATTGAAACAGGTATTGATATCCCTAATGCAAATAGTATTATTATCTACAGAGCTGATAAACTTGGCTTAGCACAATTATATCAATTACGTGGAAGAGTTGGACGTTCACATCATCAAGCATACTGTTATTTAGTTGTGCCAGATAAAATGACACGCGATGCAGAACAAAGAATTGAGGCTATTATCAATACTAATGAATTAGGTTCAGGATTTAATCTTGCTTTACATGATCTTGAAATTCGTGGTGCTGGTGAAATACTTGGAGACAACCAATCAGGTGACTTAAAAGAGATTGGCTTAACTATGTACACTCAATTACTCAAAAAAGCAATTAAACAACTGAAAAATAATCAAAACATCAACCAAATTGATATTGAAAGCAATACAGAGATTAATTTGGGAGTAACTACAATTATTCCTAGTGAATACTGCCATTCAATTCAAGATCGATTAATTTATTACAAACGCTTAGCTCAAAGTAGTGTAAGCGGTGATATCGATCAAATTTATCAAGAAATTATCGATAAATATGGCTTACCTCCAATAGAGCTTAATTATTTAATTGAAACACATTATATTAGAGTTAAAGCACAAAGTATAGGTATTACCAAGGTAGATTTTTCTAATAAACATATCATTATTACATTTATGGATAAACCAATCATTAGACCAGAACAAATAATAAACTTAATGCAAAAACTAAAAACATGTAAATATGATAATAATAAAAATAACTTATACTATATAACAGATTTGGCTACAACTGAAGATAGAATATCCTGCGCTAATATGATTATGGATGAATTAATTAATGAAAGATAAAGTTTTAATTATTGTTGGTTCTAACTCTGTACATAGTATTCGATATTTAACAGCAGTATACCAAAATTTTGAGCAAACTGTATTTATTACCAATAACACACATAATCTAAATTTACCAACATCAATAATTACTTATTGTATTAATTTTAAGCTATTAAATTTTAAGGCACGTTATCAAATTGCTAATATCTTAAAACTATATCCAAATGGTATTATTCACATTCATCAAGCAAATAGTTTTGCTTATCATACCATTAAAGCGGTAAAGCTTACTAAACTTAAGTTTAAAATCATCTTAACCACATGGGGTTCAGATATTTTAATCTTACCTAATCGTAATAAATTAATGTATAAAATGGTTAATTACAATATATCTCAGGCTGATATAATTACCTCAGATTCTTTATATATGTCTTCTGAAATTAGACATATTTACCCAAAAGTAAAAAGGCTTATTACCTTAAATTTTGGTATTCAAAATTTTGAATCTAACTTAGATTTAAGCAAAAAAGAAGATGTTATATTATCAAATCGTCTACATAAACCATTATATAACATTGACAAAATTCTTATTGGTTTTAAACAATTTATTAATACATATCCTAAATATAATCACTATAAACTATATATTATCGCCTCAGGAAGCGAAACAGATAAATTAATTAAATTATCTCACGAGTTAGGATTTGATAATAATCAAATTAAATTTTTGGGTATGCTTAATTATAATGAGCTAATAAAATACTATAAGATAAGTAAATTATTTATTTCTATTCCAAGTAGCGATGCTGGATCGTTATCTGTGGCTGAAGCAATGTCTTATGGTTGCTACCCTATCTTATCTAATATACCAGCAAATTTAGAATTAGTAATTAATCAAATAAATGGCACTATCGTTGAAAGTGAGCATAATCTTGGTAATGATATATATCAAGCCTTAGAGTTAATTAATAATAACGATAAATATTACTATATTACATCATTTAATCATCAAATAATTGCTCAAAAATATGTCTTTCAAACCAATATTCAAGATTTTATCAAACTATATCATGAAGAATATCTCTCCTCTACTATTAAATAAGTTCAGCTTGATTTTGATTATATTTTTTATCTGCAATTACACTTAAGGTATCATCTTTAAACATTATTGACAATCTTTCATTATGTGTTACTTGTTTACTATTAATGATTACCCTACCTGATTTACTTTTCAAAATAACATAACCTCTGTCTAATACACTATGTGGATTTAATAGACAAAGCTTGGTATTTAAATGCATAATTTTAGAATTTAATGTATCGCATTTACGAGTTATCTTGTTATTTAATTCAAGTTGTATATGATTTAAACGATAATAATAATTATTTAAATTAGTTTTATTAAATTTTATCTTACTAGCTAACTTATCAAGTTTACTTTGTTTTAAAATAAGCAATTGACTGATTTTATTTTTTAACCTTAGTTCTAAATTTAATACTTGGTGTTTTAGTCTATCAATTTTTATTAAAGGGTTAATTAAATTGAGTTGATTAATATAACTATCTATTAATTGATGCCGTTGATTTATATAGTTATTAAAATAATGGTTTAATTGATTATTTAAGTTATTTAAAATATTTTGCCAATCATCAACACTTTTTGCAACCAGTTCAGCTGCAGCTGTTGGAGTTGGAGCTCTTAAATCAGCAACGTAATCAATAATAGTAGTATCTGTTTCATGACCTACTGCACTAATAATTGGAATTTTAGATTTAAAAACTTCATGTGCCACTACTTCACTATTAAAACACCATAAATCTTCCATACTTCCACCACCACGACATACTATTAAAACATCAGTTTCTGCTCTTTTATTGGCGGTTTTAATTGCATTAGCAATACTCATGCTAGCATCAACTCCTTGTACTAAAGTATGATATATAATAATCGACACATATGGTGCACGACGAGTTAATGTTGAAATTATATCTTTAATAACAGCACCTTCTTTAGATGTTATTACTCC
>DAHXMX010000034.1 GCA_027371515.1 Neisseriaceae bacterium | reverse complement strand
TTACAACCATTCATAAATCAAAAGGACTTGAATATGACGTATTGTTTTGCCCATATTTTAAAAACAGTTTAATTACATTTACTTTCTATATAACGTTTAACTAAGAATTCATGGTATATGTCATGATATACAGTAATGGGTTTATTATTATTAATATTAATAATAATATTGATTATTGTATTAATTGTATTTTTTATTTGTAATCTAATTCGTGTTTTTAGTTCTCGCGTAGCATCTTTGGTAAATGTTACTACTAATATATTTTGAATTGATAAATTTTTATATTGGCTATATTCAATATTTTGTAATAATGCTTTTATATATAAGCGTTCAATAGTCCATGTCTTACCAGTACCAGCGCTTGCTTCAATTACCCATGCATTAGTTTTAGTAAAATTAATTTGATTAAATGGATGAACATTATTCAAGTATTAAATCCTCTAAATAGCTAAAAATATTGATAATATCATTTATTACATTAGTATTATTTTTTGTATAATTAAAATAGTCATCAATAATTTGATCAAAAAATATATCAGATTTAAAATCATCCTTAATCTTTTCAAATTCAGTTTTTAATTGTTCTACTTTAGTTAATTGTGGTGATTTTTTATTTGCTACATACTGATTTTGATTTGCTTGCTTCAATATTTTCGGTACTATTAACACTGGATTATTTAAACTTCTTAAATAATACCTAAAAAAAGTATCCAATCTATTACTAGTATTATCCTTTAATACAAACACCTTGTCTATTACCGTACCATCTAATCTAATATCTCGATAAATAATCCGTTGATTATTAATAGCATTATAACCATCTACTTTAAAATCATTTGTTTTTAGCATATGCAGCAATATTAATGCTTCTAATTTATGCTTATATTTTATTTTTTCATTATACAATTTATTTTGATTTTCAATATCTTCATCTTTAAGGCAATAATCAACAAAATCTGGCACAATTACTATTTGCTTATTATAATTAATCATTAATCCACCATTAATTATAAATTGTTGTATTGGTGTTTGAGTTACTGATTTTAGTGTATAGTTTAATTCAAATTTACTACGAGTTAAATCATTAATAGCAGATTGATAATTAGTATGTTTTATAGCTATATCATTATACTGAGATTTACCAATATCTTGGTAACCTATAATGCCTATTTGTTCTAGATAATTACTTAATTGTTCCGAATCATAGTTATTGTAATATTTATTAATATATTGATAAACTTTTTTAACTAATGGTTTATTAAGGTATTCTGTATCTAATTCATCAATTAAATCTATTTCATTATCAAATTTATCGTAATCTAATACTTTAAATAAATTAACATTAGTATATTCAAATGTTTTGACAAACTGATTAAATGATAGGTCGCAATATTTATTAAGCTCATCTGGAGTAAATTTAAATGGAGAAGTAATATTAAAATTCCAACGTAAATTAATATAATCGTAACTATTTTTTTTACTAACATTTTGCCAATATTTAGAATAATTATCTCGCATTTTATTACTAAACGGATGCAATGGATGCTCAAAAATCAACTGTTCGAAATTTAATCCACAACTATAGTCATTCTTGTCATTCCAAAAATTAGTAACACTATTACCTATGGTATCAATTAATAAAGAAAGTACTGGAGATGGATAAATTTCACAATTAGATTTTTCATCACGACCAATATAACTTAAGTATAATCTATCTTGTGCTGCTAATATTATATCTAAAAATATTTGCTTATCTTCTATATAATAATTACGATCTGCTAAATACCATTCTTTAGCTAATATACTTAGTTTATTTTGTTCAAAATATTTGGGAAATTCACCAAAATTAAGCCCTAAAACATAAACACATTTATAAGGTATAGAACGCATTAAATGCATTGAACTGACTGTGATTTTACCATTAAATAAAAACCGTGAATTACCGTTATTGATATAGTTATTAATTAATTGATTAATGATTAATAAATTAACTTTTAAATTCTGTTTGGTTTTAATTAATTCTTCCATAAATAAATTGATATTATCCAGTGATATGTCAATATTTAACGTATTAAGAATTAATTTTATAGCATCAATATAAGTACTAATATTATGCTCTTGATAATGCGTATTATTAATATACACTATATCGCGTATTTGTTTTAATAACTCTACAATTTTAATTAATTTATTGATTAATTTAATATCTATAAAATCCAGGTCGTGATATGGTATATATACTTGATTATTAATTGTATAAGTTATTAATTGTTTTAAATCTAATTCATTTGTAGTTAAACTACCTAAAACTAGACGTTCAAGTAAACTAGTTAAACTATGGCTTTTATAGTTATCAAATCCATATTCTTCATAATCATTTTGATCATAACCAAAATAAATATTGTTAACCTCAAGCCAAAGTTTGATTTTATTAATATCATTTTGATTAATATCTAATGCATTTTGGATAATGTTTTGACTAAGTACATCAATCAAATAAGATACCGGCAAATGATATGGCGGATTTAAAATTAATTGAATACATTCAAGAATAGCAAAATTCTTACGTCGTTTATTTCCAGTTATATTATACAAAATATGATATTTGTTATCTGACTTATCATATAAATATTCATTGTCAAATACAGCCTCAATTAAGTCTACATAGTCTTCAATATTAGGTGCCGTAATTAAGATATCTTTATAACTATAATCTGGATTAGTATCTAGTAACTTTGCTATTTCATTAAACATAACTTGTACTTCACGCATTTTATTATGACATGAATTAATTTTGATACTACTTATGTCTTTAATATAAACAGGGTCTACATAATAATCTTTATTATTTAATAAGCGATAATTACTATCTATTCGATAATTGATTTGTTTTATATCATACTGAATTAATTTAAGCAATGAATCAAAATGTTGCTCTTTAAATTGTGTATTAATACTAAATGGCTCTATATCATTACTGCGTAATAATTCGATATACTCTCGAGATTGTTGACCAAGTGTTGAAAGGATAGGATTACCGTCAGTTAAATATAAATCATCTAAGGTTAAATTAGGGTATTTTAATAGTTTTTGCTCAATTTTTTGTTTTGTATGTATTGACAGTAAATCTCCATAATAATTAAGACTTGGTGATTGATAATACCAAAATATATTAATTTTATTGGATAATTTTTTAAGAATTATAAGCTGTGATGGATATAAACTGGTAATACCAAAAATAAATAAACGTTTAGGTAGTATCATATCCTCAAGATCATGATTCATAAAATAACAATAAATGTCAATATATGTTTTATATTCGGTATTTAATATATATCGAATTAATTGTTGTTGCCATTTAGGAAATTTTGTAAGATTTATGACTTCATCGGTACGTAAATAAATATATTCTTGAATAATATTAGCTAACTGGGTGGCAAATAAAAATACTCGCGAAATATCTAATTGATTATTTTGATACAGATATTGATTAACTTCTCCACCGCCATCAGACAAGTCTAATGAATGAGAGCATAAATACTCATAAATCATAAACTTGATTTGATTAGTATCTAAAAATACATGTTCTGGATTATTATCAAGATAAATTTTTTGTAGTACAGGGGTTAATAAAATAATAAAATTCATATTAGCACAAATTTTATTATGTATAGTTATACCATCCTTAAGCCAAGCTGAAACAGCTTGATTAGGTACAACAACAGGTATTGATTCAAAAATACTTAAGTCATCTAAATAATTTAAATGACTTAATAAATAATCAAAAACACCAACAGAGCTTGAATTACCAACAAATTCCGTACTATTAAATAAAGATATATTATGCATTACTTAATAAAATAAATCAAGTTCATCATCTAGCCATTTTTGAATTTCTGGTTGAAGTAACGGTCTGATTAATAAGGATATTCTAGCATAATAATTTTTAATTTGTTGTTTTTCTATTTCAGTTAATAGCTCTACGCTAATTAACCTTTTGTTATATGGAACTAGAGTTAGATCTTCAAATTCATAAAATGGTCCATATAACGAATTATTATCTGCTGATCGTTTAATCAAGCATAGATTTTCAATTCTAATTCCATATTCATTATCAATATATAATCCTGGCTCATTACTTACAATCATTCCTGGTAATAATGGTATATTTGAAGGTGCTTGCGATATTTTTTGTGGACCTTCATGTACACATAAAAAACATCCTACTCCATGCCCTGTTCCGTGACGATAATTCAAATAATTATCCCATAATGGTTGACGAGCTAATATATCTAAATGTTCACCACAAGTACCATGTGGGAATTTAGCCCTCGCCAATGCTAAATGCCCTTTTAGTACTAAAGTATAATGTCTTTTTTGTTCATTAGTTGGATTACCTAAATGAATTGTACGTGTAATATCGGTAGTACCTTCCAAATATTGACCACCAGAATCAATTAAATATAAACTATCATCTTTGATGGTTTTATTTGTTTCAGGAGTTACTCGATAATGAATAATAGCCCCATTACTTTGATAACCACTAATTGTTGCAAAACTATCTTCGATGTAGTTTTTTTGTTCTTGTCTAAATCTGCCTAATTGTTGTGCGGCATCCAATTCAGTTATACCACCTCGCCAATTAGTATCTAACCAATGTAAAAAATTTATTTCTGCTACAGCATCTTTAATATGTGCAGTCTTCATGCCTGATATTTCTACATCATTTTTAGTTGCTTTTAAAAATAAAATAGGTGAACGACTTAAATAAATATCTGCATTTTGATTAGCATTTACATACATCCAATAATTAGCCGTTTTATCATCTAACCATACCACACCATTTAATTTGGCTAAAAAATCACCGAATTGATTATATGGCAAAATTTGGATATTGTTTTTATTAAACTCATCTTTAATTGCAGTAGACAATTTATTGCTATCAATAAATAAATAACTTTTATCACGACCAATTAAAGCGTAGCTAATAACTAATGGATTAAAAATAATATCTCTACCACGAATATTAAATAACCAAGCTATTTCATCTAATACATTAAGTGCTAGATAGTCAACTTCTTTTTTAATTAATATGTCTTGAACCTCTAAAATTTTTTGTGCGCTAGATTTACCAGAATATTCATTATTAAGCTTAAACAATTGACTAGTTGGCATATTAAGCACTTCACCTGATTTTAGCTTACAATTATCAATTAAATTACTATCAATTGTAACTGCTTCTCCCAATACTGATGCCATAATTTGTTTTAATTGATTAGCACGACCAATTGAAATTACTTTAGGATCAAATCCAACACGCATACCTCGAGCATTTTCCATAATCCATTGCTCAGTTTCTGGAATGAAACCAGTTTGACGCATTAAGGTATAATGATTATCATCTAATTGTTTTTCTGCTTGCAAAAAATATCTTCCATCAGTCCACAAATACGCATGCTCTAGCGTAACTAGTACTTCACCAGCTGAACCATTAAAATTACTAATCCAAGAACAGCGTTCAAAACATTCAGGTACATATTCACTATTATGGCTATCAATAGATGGTACAATGTACATATCAATATTATAATGATTCATTTCATAACGTAATAAATCTAATCTTTGTTTAATGTTTTGCATAATTTAAACTTTCATATTAATTTAATTGTTCACGCATTTTTTTGATTGTTTGTTTATAGTCATCAGTATTAAATATTGCGCTTCCAGCAACAAAAGCATTTGCACCACATGCTGCAATTTTAGCAATATTATCAATTTTAACACCACCGTCTACTTGAATAATAATATCATACCCACAGCTGTCAATTTTAGTTTTTAAATCTTTAATTTTATTAAATGTCGTATCAATAAATGATTGACCACCAAATCCAGGATTAACTGACATTAGTAAAATTAAGTCTAATTTATCCATTACATAATCAAGAACAGTCAAAGGAGTAGCTGGATTAAGTGCAAGACCAGCTTTTAGCCCATAGCTTTTGATTAGGCTTAAGCTACGATCAATGTGATTGCTAGCTTCAGGATGAAAAACAATTAAATCAGCACCCGACTTAGCAAATTCATTAATTAAATCATCAACCGGACTAACCATTAAATGCACATCAATTAATGCATCCTTGGCATATGGTTTAATTGCTTTACAAATCATTGGACCAAACGTTAAATTTGGTACATAATGATTATCCATTACATCAAAATGAATCCAATTAGCTCCAGCTTCTACAACATCGTTTACTTCTTGTCCAAGCTTAGCAAAATCTGCAGACAAAATACTTGGTGAAATTATATACTCTTTATGTTTCATAAATCAATTCTTTTAATACACATATTTTCTTAAGAATACTTGCAGTAACTCCCCAAATATATTCATCACAATACTTAAAGCATAAGTTATGAATAATATTTGGATATTCTGAATTAATATCAAATAAACAATCATTAAGATCGGTCAAATCAAGATAAAATAATCTTTGCACTTCATCTTGATTATAACCACTAATAGTACCATATAATTTTGCAACTACTGGATATAAATTACTAGTAGCTGTTGGTGAAAACTCAGGTAACAAACAAAACAATGGTTCTATATTACCAGTAAAGTAAACCTCTTCATTAAACTCACGAATAGCCGTAGCAACTAAATCAATATCAAAACATTCATGCTTTCCACCTGGTAGGCAAACATGACCGGCAAATTTTTTAAGATTATTTGAGCGCTTAGTTAAAACAATTTTATTGTCAATTACTCCAATTAAAACCGCATAATGATAATCATTAATAGCCATTATTTATTACTAATCGATTTGATATTTTGTTTTGGCAATGGTTTACCTTCAATAATATTTAATGCCCATTTTAATTGAAAGTCTGTATTTAAATCAACAGTTGCTTCATTAGGTTTAACCACTTTTGGAGTTTTAGCTAATTGTTGCTTAACACGTTCTTTAAGCTCAGATTCACTACTTATTTGTTTAGGAGGTGTTATAATAGGGGTATTATCTTTATCCTTTGATACTGTAGTACCATTTGGATTATCAAGATGATTATCTAAACTAGCTTCGGAAATATCCCAACTATTATAAAGATCATCATATTCACTTTGTACAATAATATTAGGCTTAATTCCTTCAGCTTGAATTGATCGACCCTTAGGTGTATAATATAGCGCGGTAGTTAATTTTACTGCTGTACTTTCTGATAAAGGAATTACAGTTTGAACGGAACCTTTACCAAAACTTCTAGTTCCTACAATCTTAGCTCGTTTATAATCTTGCAGTGCGCCTGAAACTATTTCTGAAGCTGATGCTGTACCTTGATTAATTAATACCACCATTGGTATGGTTTTAAATATGGCTGGTACTTTGCTTAAATCTGGCTTATCATCTTCTGTAGTATAATCATCAGGCTTAGCATAATATTTTTGATTAGAATTCGGTGCTCTTCCAAGAGTATAAACAATTAAGCTATCTTTTGGTAGAAAAGCACCAGCAACACCTACTGCACCTTGCAGTACTCCACCAGGATCATCACGTAAATCAAGAATTAAACCTTTTAATTTAGGATTAGTGTTGTATATATTCTGTAAAGCAGCAATTAGATCACTTACTGTATTGGCCTGAAAGTTTGTAACTCTAATATATCCATAATATGGCGTAATCATAGTATATTTAATACTTGCAACTTCAATTTTTGCACGTGGAATAGTTAACACAATAGGTTTTAACTCACTTTTACGCGATATTGTTAATGTAACCTTAGTACCTATTTTACCCCGCATTTTTTTAACTGCTTGATCTAGTGTCATATTACTAACTGGCTCACCATTAATTTTAATAATGAAATCACCACTTTTAACACCTGCTTTATATGCAGGTGTATCATAAATAGGAGCTACAACTTTGATTGCATTATCTTTTTCATGGCTTACTTCTATACCTAACCCACCAAACGATCCGGTAGTAATTTCAGTCAATTGTTTAAAACTATCTTGATCTAAAAATTCAGAATGCGGATCAAGATTAGTCAACATTCCATTAATTGCACCATTCATAAGTTTAGTATCAGTTACGCTTTCTACATAATATGATTTAGTAATTGCATACACATTTGCAAAATTATTTATATCATCAACTGGAATAGATACTGTTTTTACATCGTCTTCATTAATTTTATTGGCAATACCATATACACTCAATGTAACAACAGAACCACAAATAGCTCCTAATATAAATTTTGTTATTTTTCTTATCTGCATTTATTAAATCCTCTTATCTTTAATTAATAAAACCACGCATTCCGCAATAACTGCTTCTTCTCGCCCAACGATACCTACATTATCACTTGTTTTAGCCTTAATATTAATCTGATTAATATTAATATTAAGATCTGTTGCTATATTTGAGCGCATTATGTCAATATAATTACGTAATTTTGGTTTTTGAATAATAATAGTAGAATCAATATTTATTATTGTATAATTATGCTCAATATAAATTTTATTTATCACCTGCTTTAGTAATAAACGACTATTTATATCTTTATATTGTTTATCTGTATCCGGAAAAAATTTACCAATATCACCTAATGCTAATGCACCAATCAATCCATCAATAATAGCGTGAATTAATACATCAGCATCAGAATGACCATCTAAACCCAAATGATACGGAATATCCACTCCACCTAATATAAGCTTACGCCCTGCAACTAATCTATGTAAATCAAATCCTTGACCAATTCTTAACATTAGATTACTATTCTTGATTAGCTAAACTTGACTATCTAAATACTGTTCTGCATCCAATGCAGCTTGGCATCCTGATGCCGCTGAAGTAATTGCCTGCTTATAAATAACGTCTTGTACATCACCTGCTGCAAAAACACCAGAAATTGAAGTTGCAGTTACGTTACCATTACGCCCGCTATTAGTGACTATATAACCATGATGATCTAGCTTTAGTTGATCAATAAAAATATCGGTGTTTGGTTTATGACCAATTGCAATAAATACACCAGCAACTTTTAATTCTTCTAACTTACCATCATTATATTTAATGCGTATTCCATTAACGCCTTTAGCATCTCCTAATATTTCATCTAATTGTGAATTTAGTTTTAATTCAACTTTACCTTCAGCTACTTTCTTCATAAGTCTATCAACTAAGATTTTTTCAGATTTAAATGTTTCACGACGATGAATTAAGGTAACTTTACTACATATATTAGCTAGATATAGAGCTTCTTCAACAGCTGTATTACCACCACCTACTACAGCCACATCTTGATTT
>DAHXMX010000341.1 GCA_027371515.1 Neisseriaceae bacterium | reverse complement strand
ATTTATGAAAATAAATACATAGGAATATAGAGGCAAATAAAATGAAATCGATTGACCTATGTTAATATTTATAGGATTTCCTGATATATTGAAAGAACCGTTAATATAAGATGTTCTATTATTTGACGAATAATTAAACGAATATTTATATGTTCCATTCTGCAAATAAAAGGATTCATTTCCTATTTTGAATTGACCTGAATAAGTATAACCTGTAAGATTTGAAATTGATAAATTTCCATTAGTTAAATAATTTTGAAAATTAACCTTTGAAGAATGAGGTAAAATTAAAGGAAAATTAACAGTAATCGTATTGTAAGAATTATTTTGAACATTATATATTGTTTGAGGACTCTCATATAAATTATTTACAAAAATAGGTTTATAGTTATATCCATAATCTGTTGTAGACGTTCTATTATAGATATAATTTGGCACTATATTTTCAGTTATACCATACTCTTTTAGCCATTGCACCAATAGATAAAGATACAACTTCAATAACAATTT
>DAHXMX010000340.1 GCA_027371515.1 Neisseriaceae bacterium | reverse complement strand
ATCTCTTCTTCCTTCTCCTTGTCAGTCACAAGTACAATCTAGTTACTATCTGATATCAGATAGTAGATACTTCCTTTCCTCTTCCTTGTTGAATCATAGTTGAAACTCAGATTAGAACTAGAATCTACTAGAGAGTATCTCTTCTTCCTTCCTTGTTGGAACTCAGATTGAAACTCAGATGTACATGAGAGTATCTATCTTCCATCTCCCTGTCAGTCACAATTGCAATCTAGTTACTATCTGGTATCAGATAGTAGATACTTCCTTCCATCTTCCTTGTCTAATCATAGTTGGAACTCAGATTAGAACTAGAATCTACTAGAGAGTATCTATCTTCTCTCTTCCTTGTACAATCATAGTTGGAACTCAGATGTACTAGAGAGTATCTCTTCTTCCTTCTCCCTGTCAGTCACAAGTACAATCTAGATTCTATCTCTCATCTTCCTTGATGATTCATAGTTGGAACTCAGATGTACTAGAGAGTATCTATCTTCCATCTTCTTGTATGTCACAAG
>DAHXMX010000033.1 GCA_027371515.1 Neisseriaceae bacterium | reverse complement strand
TACCCATACTAAGTAAAACAACGCTTAATAATTGAAATTTATTTGATTTATTAAGTTTAGACATAATTAATTCCGCATTAAAATTCAAATCCATTATTTAAATGTAATGGTTTTTTGGTAATTGTTTATTTTAAAAAAAAGGTGCTTATTATAACATATTTTATCGTTGTTCATAACTGACTAAAAATTACAAATTTATTTAAATAATTGTTATAATAGATACAGTTGATGTTGTAAATAGTAATTATATTTAACATGAGGGAATTAATATGACAAAACACATTATTCATACAGATAATGCTCCTAAAGCGATTGGTTGTTATTCACAAGCTGTAAAGGTTGCGAATACTGTATATTTGTCAGGGCAAATAGGATTTATCCCTGAAACAATGGAATTAGTAGATGGTATTGAGGGGCAAACTCGTCAAATGTTTAGAAATTTGGAGGCTGTAGTTAAGGCATCTGGTGCTACATTGAACAATGTAGTTAAATTGAATATTTATTTGGTAGATATGAATAATTTTGCAATTGTTAATCAAGTGATGGCAGAGTTTTTCAATACGCCTTATCCTGCGCGCGCTGCAATTGGTGTTAACGCATTACCTAAAGGTGCTTTAGTTGAAGCGGATGGTATTGTTGTTATCTAGGGAGGATATATTAATGAGTAATATACTAGCTGTTAGTGCAAAGTCAGCTGTAATTGAATTTAAAATCTTTAAGTTATACAATAAATTAAAAATTAATCAGTTAATAGATGGTGTAATTAAACGTTTAGATGAAAATCAGGCGAGTGTAAACCTTAAGCAGCTAGGTAGTAACAAAACTGAATCGACTGTTATTAAATATCAAGAAGATGATTTTTATTATTTTGCTATAGATTATATAGTTAATAATGCACTAACATCTAAATATGTTATTGATAAAATTCTCCATCATTATAGCTATGGTGGAGAATTAACCGAAGTGGTGGCGTTACATCCCAATACTCATATTGAATTAACAAAATATGATGCTGTGCGTAATCAACACATTACATCAAATATAGTTAAAATTTGTACTCAATTGTTTCCTGCAGCTAGGCAGTATGCATGTTTTGATAATGATTTTTTTAAAAAATATTCAGAAGCAAACCGTCAATATGCAGTAAAGTCTTATAATTATGATTATTCGATTGCAACTTTTGATGGATTAATAGTATATTCAATTTGTCATAAATTAGAAAGCATCTTGGAGCATAAACATGCCAAGGGTAAGTTTGTAATTATTAATTTAGATTTATATTCTAGTATAAATAGTATAAAAAATTTTAAACCCATATTTAGTGAAGATTTTATATATTCTCAGCATGAAGATGTAAATTATATAACACGCAAAATTGCAACACATATTATGAGTCATGCTGTTTATCTTAATGGTCTTGATGGTATAGTATTTACTGGTGAATATGCAATAAATGCCCCAAAGCTTCGTGAACAAATTTTAGATCAACTTGGATTTATGGGATTTGTTATCAATAAAAAATCTAATAATCGAAATAAAATTCGTTTGTCTGATAAAGATAAAAACAAGTATGTTTTATTAATGACAAGTGATGTGCCAAAGGCGCTTTTAGATTTATATGTTTTATACAAGGTTTTATGAGTATAGTTCTTGCAATTGACACTTCAACTGAATATTTATCCCTTGGATTAAAATATAATGATGTTGTAGATTATTACATTCAAAAAGTTGGTAGTAAACATTCCGAATTAATTATTGAGCAAATTGATAAATTACTAGCTAAGCATAATCTTCGTCCGCTTGATCTTACGATGATAGCTTATCTTGAAGGCCCGGGTTCTTTTACTGGTCTTAGAATTGGATTATCTGTGGCGCTTGGGATTAGTTATGTAGCGAATATATTGTTAATTCCAGTACCATCATTTATGTTATATGCTCAAGAGGTAGTTGAGATTGCTACGTGTACTAAATTGGCAGTTGGCATAGATGCACGTTTAGATGAAATTTATTTTGCAACAATAGATATTAAGACGATGAATTATATTACTGAACCAATGCTGATTAAACCGCAAGATATTGTTTTTGAAAATGATACACAATATATAGGAACTGGTTTTAGTGTATATAAAGATAAAATTAGTAGCAATATTTTAAATAATGTAATTCAATTAGATCATTATCCGTTAGCACTTAACATGTTTAATTTAATAGGTAAGATTGCGCCTATATACCCAAAAGATGCGACACTTAGTTATATTCGTAATAAAATAGCTTTAAGCTTAGCAGAGCAAGTTTCTAATAAGTGATGAATTTGATTTTTAAAGAGGTTGAGTTTAAGGAGCTGGGATTTATTGCAGCTTGGGATAAGGATATAAATCTTACACCTTGGACTTACAACGATTATGTTGCTAGTTATAATAATCCGCATAATCATATTGTTATTATAATAGATAATGATACAATAGTTGGAAGTATGACATATAGTATTATTAAAGATGAGGCGGAGATATTACAGCTGTTTATTCTTAAAGATTATCAAAAAAAAGGTTATGGGTATCAGGCGCTTGAATTATTCATTAATCAAGTATGTATACCTAATGGTATTGCTCAGGTTTTACTTGAAGTAAGATCTGATAATATTTGGGCTCAACATTTGTATAGCAAATTAGGTTTTGTAGAAGTGTATGTCAGAGTAAATTATTATAAATGTGGTGATAAATTAATTGATGCAAAGGTTATGTTAAAATCAATTATATGTTAAAGAATACTAGATTTAAGCTGATTTTTAAACAATTATATCTAGCTGATGAATCAAAGATTAAAAAGATTAATCCAAAGATAGATGTACCGATAATAGCTACAGATAATATTGCATCTAAAGAGCAAGCCAATCTATCTACAAGGCTAAATACATATAAACTTCGATTACAACCAGCACCATTGGTTAAGCAAGAACCAGAATCAAATTCTATTATCAATACAATAACTGATAATACGGATTTTGGTGTAATTTTTGACAAAATGCAAAGCTGTACCTTGTGTGATTTATGCAATTCAAGACAAAATGTAATAATTGAACGTGGTAATAGAGCTGCTCGTGTTATGATAGTTGGTGATTATCCAACTCATGATGATGATAACTATGGTTATCCATTTGCAGCAGCCAATGGTGAATTGTTGGATAAAATGATTCAAGCAATGCAACTCGATGTAACAAAAGATGTTTATATTACTAATTTAATAAAATGTAAGCCAAAGGCTAATTTAGAGCCAACGCAGACTCAAATTAATTTATGTAAGAATTATTTATTTAGTCAAATTAAACATGTTAAACCTATTGTTATTATTGCGCTAGGAAGATTTGCAGGGCAGGTGTTACTGAATAATTCATTATCTATTAAAGATATGCGTAATAAAATAAATTATTATAATGATATTCCAGTTATTGTGAGTTACTCGGTGGAAACCATAAAGCGTGCGAGTGTAGATGTTAAGTATTTTGAATATAAAAAGGCTACATGGGAAGACTTACAGCTTGCTATGCAAATAATTGGTAAAAGGTAAATTATGCAGATTCAAGTAAATGGTATAAAAATCTCTACAATTATTGGGTGTTATCCAAATGAACGCATTCATAAACAGGATTTGATTATTAATCTAATGGTTGATTTATATAATTATAATTGGCTAGATGATGATAGATTAGATAAGACTGTTAATTATGATGAGTTAATTAACTTTGTTAGTGAACAAGTTGTACAGACTAATTTTCAATTACTTGAAAGTTTAGCTGAGTTTATTGCAAATTCTTTATTGCTAAGATTTAAATTAATTATGCGAGTAGAGATTGAATTAATTAAACCGAAGATTTGTGGAATATTAGCGCAACATATACAAGTAAATTATCAACAAAAAAGAATGTTTGAAGTTGCTATTGCCTTAGGTTCAAATAATACCACTTTACCTACTCAGCAATTAGTTACTGCAATTGAGTTATTAGGTGAATATATTGAAGATATTCAAATTGGTGGGTTTTATAAAACTAAGCCAGTTGGTTATTTAGTTCAACCAGATTTTTACAATACTGCAATAATTGGTTATACCAATTTAAAGCCAGAAGAGCTATTTGGCAAAATGAAGACTATTGAAAAACTAATGGGGAAAACGGAAGTTGTTATTAATGGACCACGAATTATTGATTTAGATTTGATTTTTTTCGCTGATTTAATTTATCAGCATAATTTTTTATCTGTGCCACATCAATTTTGTCATTTGCGTGATTTTGTTTTAAAACCATTAATGGATATTAAACCTGATTTATTGCATCCAAAACTCAAGTTGACGGTAAGTCAGTTATATTCTAATTTACATCAAGATGATTTATCGATTGTAGAAGAGGTTGTGAAACAAATTAAATGATGAATTATTTATTATTAAAAGATATCAGCATTTATCATTTAAGGCTTAAATATTTTCATTTAGCTAAACCAGTGGCATCATCTATCTTTTATTGTCAGAATACTTATTATTTGGTAGTTAAGTTAGCTCAAAATGTTATTACTCATTATAATATATTAGAACAACAAATATATAAATGGGGTATTGCTCAAATTGAGAATAAAGTACCATATATTCAAATAGAAAGTAGCACAAAGCTTGTTAGTAATGGTCGAGAATTAGATTTTAATAACTATAAAATTATTCGTACTTTTTACGGACTAAGCGAGATAATGCAAATATTTAATATAACCTCTGATTCATTTTCTGATGGTGGTAAATATTTAGATATAGATATTGTTTTACAGTGTATTGAGGAGTCGTATAGTAAGGGAATAAATTTAATTGATATAGGTTTTGAATCAACCAGACCAGATGCTATTGTTAAGACTTATCAAGAAGAGATTAGGTTAATTAAGAAATATTTGCCAGATATTATTAGATTAAAAACACATTATCCAAATTTACGTTTAAGTATTGATACTTATCATCAAGAAAGTATTAATTATTTAAGTGAGTATGATATTGATTATATAAATGATGTGTCAGGTAATCTAGATATCCAATCATTACGTAAATTACAGGCAAATGGTATTAAGTATATTGCTATGCATAGTTTAGATATTCCTGCGGTTAGAGAACGAATTATTAATATAACTACCAATCCAACTGAGTACATATCGCATTGGCAATTTAATATAATTAAGAAGTATATGGATAATGATATTGATATGAATCAGATTATATTTGACCCTGGTATTGGTTTTGGTAAGAATCCGGCACAAGCCTTTAGTATCATTCGTAATTTAGATAAATTACGTTCGCCTTTACTTTTAGGATTCTCGCGTAAATCATTATTTGGCTATTTATCTAATAGTAGCCCTTTGGAGAGGGATATTTATACTGCATATTTGGTTTGTCAATTAGATGGTGTAGTTGAATATTTAAGAGTGCATGATATTAATTATTTAAGTAAAATGCTTCAGCTTAAAAATAATATTTAAAATATGGTACAATAACCTTGTTTTATTACATAAAGAAATTGGATAGATTATGATTCCTTCAAAAGATGATTTAGATTTAATTCGCAATTCAATTAGAACTATTAATGATTGGCCAGAAGCAGGGGTGCAATTTCGTGATATTACTACTTTACTGCAAAATCCAAAGGCATTTCGTCGGAGCATTGATATATTAGTTGAGCGCTACTGTAATATGAATATTGATATTATTGCTGGGCTTGATGCTCGGGGTTTTATTTTTGGTCCGATTGTTGCTTATGAATTAGGGGTTGGATTTGTTCCGATACGTAAAAAGGGCAAGTTACCTTATACTACTTATCAAGAGAGTTATAAACTTGAATACGGCGATTTAACTACAGTTGAGATACATATTGATGCGATTAAAACAGGTCAACGAGTTGTGATAGTAGATGATTTGATTGCAACTGGTGGTACAATGATTGCTGCAAATAAGCTTATTCAGCGTTTAGGTGGTGAAGTGGTAGAGTGTGCGGTAATTACTGATTTGATTTATTTAGGTGGAAGTAAGGCGATTCGCGATTTTGGTTTTAATGTATATGCTATGTTGGAGTTTAATTAATGAATAGTGGTAATTTCCCAACAACACGAATGAGGCGCAATCGTAAAAATAATGCGATTCGTAATTTGGTGCAAGAAAATATTGTAACTGTACATGATTTAGTATATCCCGTATTTGTTGTTGAAGGTAATAATCGTCGTGAAGAAATTAAATCATTACCGAATCAATATCGAGTAAGTATTGATAAATTGTTAGATATAGCTCATGAATGCATAGAGCTTGGTATATCTGGTATTGCGCTTTTTCCTATGATTGAGACAGTTAAAAATGAAGCCTCTATGTTAGATTCATTTAATCCAGATGGTTTAATACCAAGAGCGATTAAGGCGTTAAAATCTAATTATCCTGAATTATTGGTATTTACTGACATTGCATTAGATGGATATACTCATGATGGCCATGATGGAGTTAGTGATAACGGTGATGTATTAAATGATTTAACAGTGGATTTATTGATTAAACAAGCAATTTGTCATGCTCATTCTGGTGCAGATTTTGTTTGTCCATCGGATATGATGGATGGGCGTATTGTTAAGATTAGAAAAGCACTAGATAATAGCGGATTTATTAATGTTGGAATTATGGCTTACTCAGCTAAGTATGCTTCAAGTTTATATGGTCCATTTCGTGATGCAACTGGTGCTATGAGTAAACTTGGTGTTCAGGGTAAAAAAACATATCAAATGAATCCGGCCAATGTAGAAGAAGCTTTACATGAAGTGGCTTTAGATATTAATGAAGGTGCGGATATAGTCATGGTAAAACCTGGTACGTTATATCTTGATGTATTATATCGAGTGCGCACAATGTTTAAAAAACCTACAGCTATTTATCATGTAAGTGGTGAATATGCCATGCTTAAATTTGCTGCACAGTCTGGGATTATTGATTATAATCGTGCAATAATTGAAACCATGTTAAGCTTTAAAAGAGCAGGTGCGAATATAATCTGGACATATAGTGCAATTGATATTGCAAAACTATTAAATCATCGTTATAATTTGTGAAATATAGTAGTATATTAGGTTAGGTTTTTTGTAATAAGGGAAGTAAAATGTTTGAACAACAGTTAAATAAAGTAAAATCAGAGCTTAAAAGTCTAGTATCTCCTGCATTGGCTGATAAATATTTAAGTTTATTAGGTGATGACTATTTGCTTGAGTATAATGCAAAAGAAATAGCTAATGATATTGAAAATATGGAAACTTTGACAGGTGAAAATCAGTATCAAATTAGTATGTCGAAAAGTCGTAAGGATGAGCAAGCTAATTTTTGGCATATTAAATTATATAAATTAAATGACCCTGTAAGTTTATCCCGTGGGTTACCTATTATTGAAAATTTTGGGTTTAAGTTAATTGTACAAAGACCATTTAAAATTGAATTAAGTGCGCATGAGACCTTGCATATTTGTGATTTTGGCGTGCAAGTAAATGAACAATATGCAGATAAAATAAATGATGAACAATTAGCTAAAAATGTTTGTGATGCTATTGTTAAAGCTTTTAATCGTAATATTGAAAATGATGCAATTAATAAACTAGTTTTATTTGCTGGATTAAATGCACGTGAAGCGTCGTTAATTCGTGCGCTATCGCATTATATTGTACAAACAACTTTGCCGTTTTCTAGGGCGTATTTAGCAAATACATTATGTGCTTATCCAGATGTAACAAAATTAATTTTTGATTTGTTTGTTGCTAGATTTCATATTTCTTGTTTAAGTGTTACTGAAGCTAATAGAGTTCGTGAGCAGATAAATAGTGCATTAGAAAAAGTTGTTAGTCTTGATGATGATAGAATTCTTAAAGCTTTTTTAGTAGTTGTCGAGGCAATTGTTAGAACTAATTATTATCAAACTACTGCAGATGGTGAATTTAAAGATTATATTTCATTTAAGATTGAATCAGCTAAAGTACCATTTTTACCTAAACCATTACCATTATATGAAATTTTTGTTTATTCATTTAGATTTGAGGGTATTCATTTACGTGCAGGTAAAGTAGCTCGTGGTGGATTTAGATGGTCAGATCGCAGTGAAGATTTTCGAACCGAAGTATTAGGTTTAGTTAAGGCGCAAAAAGTTAAAAATTCGATTATCGTGCCTACTGGTTCTAAAGGTGGATTTGTGTGTAAGCGTTTACCAGATATTAAAGATCGTGAAGCTTATCAAGCTGAAGGTATTAGTTGTTATAAGAGCTTTATTTCTGGGTTACTAGATATTACAGACAATATAGTAAATGGTGAGGTAATTCCGCCAGTTAATGTAGTGCGCCATGATGGAGATGATCCTTATTTAGTCGTGGCTGCCGATAAAGGAACAGCTACATTTTCAGATTATGCAAATGAAGTGTCAGCAAAATATGGATTTTGGCTAGGTGATGCTTTTGCCTCAGGTGGTTCTGCTGGTTATGATCACAAGAAAATGGGGATTACTGCAAAAGGTGCTTGGGAAGCTTGCAAACGTCATTTTAGACATTTAGGGATTAATATTCAAGAACAAGATTTTACAGTAATTGGTATCGGTGATCTGTCAGGTGATGTATTTGGTAATGGTATGTTATTATCAAAGCATATTAAATTAATTGCTGCGTTTAATCATATGCATATTTTTTTAGATCCTAATCCAAATATTGAAGAATCATTTAAAGAACGTGAACGCATGTTTAATTTACCTGTCTCTTCATGGGCAGATTATGATAAATCTAAAATATCTAAAGGTGGTGGTGTTTTTGAGCGTTCAGCAAAATCTATCCCGTTATCAAAAGAAGTACAGAGCTGGTTAGGTGTTAGTGCTAATGAGTTAAGTCCGAATGAGCTTATTCGTGAAATATTAAAAGCAAAAGTTGATTTATTTTATAATGGTGGTATTGGTACGTATATTAAGGCTGAATCAGAAACTCATGAAATGGTTAAAGATAAATCTAATGATGCTATTCGTATAAATGCTAGTGAATTAAATGTAAAAGTAATTGTTGAAGGTGGTAATCTTGGTGTTACTCAATTAGGGCGTATTGAATTTGCTAAGCATGGCGGCTTGATTTATACTGATGCAATTGATAACTCTGCTGGTGTTGATTGTTCTGATCATGAGGTTAATATAAAGATATTGTTTGCAGATGTAATGCAAAAAAATGGTATGACTATTAATGAGCGTAATCTTATTCTTGAGAAAATGACAGATAGTATTGCGAAGCTAGTGTTACGTAATAATTATTTACAAACTCAAGTTTTAAGTTATGCTGATGCTCGCTCTATCGAATTATTTAAAATTTCGGTTAATTTTATTAATAAATTAGAAAAAGCAGGTGATTTAAATCGTAGTATTGAATTCTTGCCAGCTATTGAAGAAATAAAAGAACGTCAGAGAATTGGTATTGGTTTAACATCTCCTGAATTGGCTGTGTTATTAGCTTATGCTAAAATGGCATTAGATAATGAGATTCTTAATTCTGATTTGGTTAATAACCATAATTTTGATGAGTTATTAATAAATTATTTTCCTAATGAAATTAAAAATAATTTTAAAGATGCAATATTGTCACATTACTTACGTAAAGAAATCATTTCTAATCAAATAGCTAATTTAATAGTTAATCGTAT
>DAHXMX010000339.1 GCA_027371515.1 Neisseriaceae bacterium | reverse complement strand
TCTCATATTCCCTATATTTACACACTATTTGATAATTTTATTTAATTTTTTTTTAATTTTTTTCTCAATTTTATTTTAATTTTTTCTTGCATCCATTTTTTTGCTGGTCTTTTCACCTGCATTCTCTATCTTCTGCACCATACAAATCAAAAAAAAAAACACCAACAAAAAAATAAATAAAAATTTCATCTTTCATATTTTATTATTTCTCTCACTTGCACTATTATTATAATATGCTTTCACGGGTACTATTGCGTTTCTTTTTTTTTTTTTCTTTTTTTTTTAATTTTTTTTTAATTTTTCTTGCAATATTTTTTTTTGTGGTCTTTTCACATGTATTCTCGGTCTTCTGCACCTATTCTCCACCAAAATAAACACCCTTGACAAAAAATTAAATAAAAATTTCATCTTTTAATTTTTCACTTTTTTCTCACTTGCGTCTCATATTCCCTATATTTACACACTATTTGATAATTTTATTTAATTTTTTTTTAATTTTTTTCTCAATTTTATTTT
>DAHXMX010000338.1 GCA_027371515.1 Neisseriaceae bacterium | reverse complement strand
CTGATTAATACTTATTTTTTTTAATAATAATTTAACACGATGAATAATATCATCACAATTTTGACTTTTTTTTACAGGAATTATATGTAAATTTTCAATTCTACGAGCTAAAATATGCTCCACACAGTAACCAAAACTATTAGCAATCTCTGCATGCGCAATAATAATAATATTTACCATGAAGTCTATTTATCTCCCCCAAAACTTAAACTCACATTACTACTTATGAAATTTTTAACACCACTAGTTGTATTAATCACCAACGCACCATCTAACGTAAGATCAATATGTTCACCACTACAAACTAATTTATTATTTTGATAAATCGATACTTTTTGTTTAAAATGAATGCAATTATCTAACCATTCTCGACGAAATATTGCAAAACCAAAATTAGAATATTCACGAATTACATTATCTAAATTAATGATCAAATTCACCAATAAATCATTACGTTCAAAATATTTAATATTATCCAATCCAATACCAATAACTATAAAACGCTTACCTGAACTTATGCCA
>DAHXMX010000337.1 GCA_027371515.1 Neisseriaceae bacterium | reverse complement strand
ACTGCAAACACCACATATACTGTAGAGCTTATTAGTGGCATATCTGGATATAGTAAGATAAATTTGACAAATATTAAAGTGTTAAATTCTCATGGTATAACTGCGTCATTAACAAATATGTCTGGAATACCACCATTTTCTGGTAAATTGGTGGTGAGCGCCGGTCAAAATACCTACCCCATGATTATAATATATTTCAAACGGTGCGTGGAATACAACCCATGCGCCTGGATAATTAGTATTATTCTGAATTGTATTATTTTCAGAATTAAAAGTCCAGTTCATATAGCTATTATAATTTCCAAAATTATATGCTATAGAATTGTAACTACCCCCACCAAACGGCATTGCTGTATATGTATTATTGCCTTTTAATATCGTTGTTATATTACGAATATTTCCATTTGCTGTAGTAAACTTTATACTTGGTGTTATCTGACCATTTACTGCAAACACCACATATACTGTAGAGCTTATTAGTGGCATATCTGGATATAGTAAGATAAATTTGACAAATATTAA
>DAHXMX010000336.1 GCA_027371515.1 Neisseriaceae bacterium | reverse complement strand
ATTCATAAATCTATTTATGACGGAAGAGTATCAGCAAATATAAAGAAATTCATTAATATTCAGTATTATGATTTATTGAATGAAGAATTATTAAAAATGAATATGTCTAAAAATGATTATATTATATCTGATGAAAAAACTAAAAATATTATTGATATTGAAATATCCAAAAAAATGAATTATATTGATGTTAAAAAATTAAAAGATTTTATATTTAATGCTGATGTGTCTAGCTTATACCCAACAAGTATGGCAGGAAATGATATATTTAATGTTAAATTTCCAGTTGGTTTCTCAACAATAAATTTAAACTTTTTTTTTAATTCTTCGATATATTCCAACCAACAAGCATAACCATATGCGGAATTTGTAGGATAATCAAATATATTTTTTTTATTAATGCTATACATTTCATTATTGAATATCTTTGTTAATTTATACATACTAATTAAATCGTATTTTAAATATGTTAAAATTTCATTTTTGTATTTTTCAACATCATTCCAAGATTTTAATAATGAGTGC
>DAHXMX010000335.1 GCA_027371515.1 Neisseriaceae bacterium | reverse complement strand
TGATTCATTTACGAGCTTATTAAATTTATTCAAACCAAGACAAAGAATTATAAATAAAATAAATGAGTCAAATAGGCCTTATAATAAAATGTATGCTGATACTTTATTTATTACTTATGCAAATGTTACAATCTTAAACATATTGGATTATTATAGCAGATATAATTATGTATTCATATTTAAAATTTCAAAACAGTTAAAGAGCTCTAACGCTGCAAAATCATTATTATCAGTTATAAATGATGCTAACGAAAGAGGATATAAAATAAATAAAATTGTTTGTGATAATGGTAGCGAGTTTCTTGGAAAATTTAAGGATTTATGTAATGAAAATAATATTATTATTGAATATTCAAACCCTGGGGATAAAACAAAAGTTGCGCCTATAGAATCATTTAACAGAACTATGCGACTTATGTTAGAAAGATATAAAATAATTAATAATGTTAATGCTGATACTTTATTTATTACTTATGCAAATGTTACAATCTTAAACATATTGGATTATTACAGCAGATATAATTA
>DAHXMX010000334.1:247-527 GCA_027371515.1 Neisseriaceae bacterium | reverse complement strand
ATGCCAGAATAACTACAACGTCTTTCTCGACTACTCTGCAACGTTCCTTTCTTTCTGTCTTATCTTTAAAGGTTTCCAGCGTTAATATCTTGTTTTTGTAAACAGTTCGCATACTTATGGTTAGCATAAAACATTTATAGGAGTTGCGAGAAAACAAATATGCGCGGGGTTGTGGCGTAACTTGGCAGCGCAGCAGGCTCCAGATGTTTAACTTGAAATGAGCCCAAAAGGCAATGATGATGATCTGGAAAGCAGACTAAATATGAAGTAACCTGCTGGT
>DAHXMX010000334.1:0-237 GCA_027371515.1 Neisseriaceae bacterium | reverse complement strand
AAAGCACACGATGATTTACATAAACACATGAAAGGTAAGCCATACGGTGTGCTTGAAATTTGAGTCTCTGAAAATGTTGGCAAGATAGGGTATGCATCGGCTTTGCCATGGTGTAAAGAAGGCAGGAACTTTATCTCACTATCACCTGCCATAAAAGTTTCTCTATAAACAACACTCCTTATCTCCAAAGGATACGGCTAGGATGAACGGAGTATTACGGGCCGTGGGGCTTTGTAT
>DAHXMX010000333.1 GCA_027371515.1 Neisseriaceae bacterium | reverse complement strand
TTTATCACCAGAAAAATTATTTAAAAATCTATTAAAATTAGATTCGTTAAAAATAGAAAAATCTGAAAAAATTGAATGCCCATTAAACATAATAAATATTGGTAAATTATAATATTTTACATCATAACACCCATTACATAATTTTGCTAGATTAATTATTAAATCTCTTTCATCTAAATAATAAATTATATTACTTTGCAATTTCATAAAATTATATATGGAAACGAAATCAATAGAATTAATTTTAATTTTTTTAGCAATGTTTATTATATTAATTAATTTTATGTGTTGGTTATTTTGTTTAAGATATCGTTTAAATGAAAAATATGTTTCATTGTAATCATATTGAAAATTGAATTTAAAATATGTTTTATCTTTATTATACTGTAATTTATATTTATTAATTATTTCCTCTAGATTATTCATTATATAGATTATTTTATTTCTTATTATATATTATTAGAAGTCAAAATTTTTATAATTTTTATTTTGTATTTTTATTTTGTATTTTTATTTTGTATTTTTATTTTGT
>DAHXMX010000332.1 GCA_027371515.1 Neisseriaceae bacterium | reverse complement strand
CCTGAACCACTACATCCATATCCACCACCACCACCACCAATACCAACACCTACACCTACACCTACACCTACACCTACACCTGCAAATAATGAAACACGTTATCAACGATATGCTGTTAATCAAGCTGGAATACCATATAATCCGAATGATTCTGTTTCAAGACAATTATATATTAATGCAGGAAGTGGAAGTACCATTCCACAATATACAGAATCAAATGCGCCTTTATATTATCAAGGAACAAGTGATATAATGAAGATATTTTTAAATACAAGTTCAGGTTTACCAGGTGAATTTAATCAATCAGGAACAAGTGCATCAACAAACCAAAATATAATAAGTACATATTTTTAAAATGGAAAATAATATATATTTAGGATCAATAGCAACAGATTTACAGAATATGTATAATAATAATACTACATTGTTAAATGTAAGTATTCCATTATCATTGGCACTTATATTATGGTTATTGCTAAGGAAATAAAGTAATATGACAAGACAAAATACATATATAAATGGATGGTTTGAT
>DAHXMX010000331.1 GCA_027371515.1 Neisseriaceae bacterium | reverse complement strand
CGTTCTAGTCGTCTTTTACTGTCTTCATCAAGCTGTTGATAATGATCACGAAAATATTCAATAAGAACTTCTTTATAATTTTGGCGCTCTACTAATTCACCCAATGTATTAATTTGCAATTCAACATGATTAGCGAATCCTAATTGTGCCCACAGCCTACGACAAATTGATATTAATTCGAGTTCTATAGTGAAATCAGATATTCCAAAAGCTTCAACGCCAAACTGGGTAAATTGTCTATAACGTCCTTTTTGTGGCCTTTCATGACGAAACATAGGGCCTACATACCATAATTTTTGCTGTTGGTTATGTAACAACCCATGCTCCAAACAGGCACGTAGACAGCCAGCAGTACCTTCAGGTCTGAGTGTCAGGCTATCGCCATTTAGATCATTGAAAGTATACATTTCTTTTTCAACTATATCGGTCACTTCTCCAATAGTTCGTTTGAATAATTGTGTGCTTTCAACTAAAGGGAAACGTATTTCCTGATAGCCATAGCGTAAAAGACAGCTAGCAAAATTTTGCTCTACATAA
>DAHXMX010000330.1 GCA_027371515.1 Neisseriaceae bacterium | reverse complement strand
ATTAGCCCGCCGTTTAATTACAGATTCTGTTAATCACTGTATTATTCTTCGTAACTATTTTGACAAATTTAACCCCCAAACAACTAAATTGCGTATTCGATGGATTCGTTGGAAACGCATTTTAGGTTATTTTGAAACTGGTGATTGGAAAAATCGTTTAGATGAAATTCGTCACTTAATTAATTTGAATCGACATTTAAGTTAATTTTCAGCCCTATAGCAGATAAAGATATAGTCCACTAATCTATTATTTCCTTATTTTTCTTATATATTAGATTATGCATCATATGTATACTGTTGGTATGGATGTCGATACTTTTTTTGTGTTGTTTGAAATAGTAATATTTCTTATTATTATTTGGCTATTTGCTGGAACCTTTATTAAAAGCATGATTCCTCTTACGTTAAGCGTACTCGGTAAAATGTCATTGCTAGATCACCTATTCGTGATCAATAAACAATCAGCAGGCAACCTCGGGCCCTTCGGGCCCCCCTGGGGGGCTTCGCCCCCGCCGGAGCCCGTAGGGCTCGGGGGGGGC
>DAHXMX010000032.1 GCA_027371515.1 Neisseriaceae bacterium | reverse complement strand
CTAGTAAACCAAAACTTTTAGCTGGCGTATTTAAAATCAATTTAGAAATCGAATCACATAATCCATAAGGAAGACCGAGGACACGTCCTACATCTTTAATAACAGCTTTAGATGACATAGTACCAAAAGTTGCAATTTGCGATACCGCATCAACACCATATTTTTGCTGTACATATTGAATTACAAGACCACGCTTTTCTTGACAAAAATCAATATCAAAATCTGGCATCGATACACGCTCAGGATTTAAAAAACGCTCAAAAAGCAAACCATAACGTAACGGTTCAATATCAGTAATACCCAATGCAAAAGCAACTAAGGAACCCGCACCAGAACCGCGCCCAGGTCCTACTGGAACATTATTTTTTTTTGCCCAATTGATAAAATCGGCAACTATTAAAAAATATCCTGCGAATCCCATTTGATTAATAGTTTCAATCTCAATCTCTAAACGTTTTTGATATATATCTTGATTTTTATCAATTTCATCTTGTGAATCATATAATTCGTGTAATCTATTCTCTAATCCTTGATTTGCCAAATAAGACAAATACTCATTGATTGGCATATTGTTTTGAGTAATAAAATTTGGTAAAAAATATTGACCTAATTTTATTTCTACATTACAACGCTTGGCAATTTCTATAGTATTAACTACTGCACTTGGAATATCTTTAAATAACTCTACCATTTCAGCTTGAGTTTTAAAATATTGATTAGCTGAAAAGCAACTTAATCGCTTCACATCATCAAGCTGTTGACTATTTGCCACACATACCCTTACTTCATGTGCTTCAAAATCACTTTTGTGTAGAAATTGAATTGGGTGAGAAGCCACAACTGGAATTGCTAAATCATGGCTTATAGTAATAAATTTTGGGATTAATTTGTTAGAGATATCCGGATTAACGCGTTGTAATTCAAAATAATAATTATTAGAAAAAGCATTTTGCCAAAGCTTTGACTTATCCTTAGCCTTAGAAATATCACCTTGTAAAAGCAGCTTTCCAATATCTCCATTATCAAACCCAGATAAAACAATTAAATCATTTTGAGGTGAATTCAATAACCAATTTTCATGCACATATGGAGTATCTATCACTCTATTTTCAGTATATGCTTTAGTTATTAGTTCACATAATTGTCTATAGCCATTAATATTTTTAGCTAATAAAATTAATCTATAACTTTGATTATCGATATCAATTACATTAATTTCAGCACCAATGATTGGTTTTATACCATTATCACGACAATTTTTATAAAATTTGACTAATGCAAACATATTATTCAAATCAGTTAAAGCAATTGCTAACATACTATCCTTTTTAGCTTGCTTCACTAAATCTTTGATATGAATAATTCCATCAGTAATAGAAAACTCTGAATGTATACGTAAATGAACAAAATTTTGCATTTTTACCTACGCAGGAAAGAATAAATATTATGAAATAAATAAATTAATTAAATTTATTGCGTAAATTTTGAATAAGAAGCTTCTCTTTATCTAATAAATCATTATTTACAATATAACTATCATTATTAACATTACCCCATATTGGATTAGGAAAATGACGATCATTAAAATAGCGTGGTATGATATGCCAATGAAGATGTGGCACAACATTACCTAAACTAGCGATATTAATTTTATCGGCTTGCATTAAATTTATTATCTCACGTTCTATTTTAACTATAGCTTCAAAAACTAAAGATAACTCATCAGTTGTTAATTCAGATAATTCTTTAACGTGACGATTCAATATTAAACGAATAAAACCTGGGTAATAAACATCATACACATGAACTATTCTAAATAACCTATTTGAAAATATAACATTTTCCTTAATACTTAAATCACATAATTCACACGACATAACTACACTACGCAACATAAGTGAAACAACTTGGAACTTGTTCCTCATTATCAAAAGTTACATATTCCCAAGCATCTGGAGTATTTAAAATCTTACGTAATAATTTATTATTAATTGCATGTCCTGATTTAAAACCATCAATAGATCCAATTATTTGATGACCTGATACATAAAAATCTCCAATTGCATCAAGTATTTTATGCCTTACAAATTCATTACTAAACCTAAGACCACCAGGATTAATTACTGTATCATCATCAAGTACTACTGCATTATTTAAATTACCACCTAAACCTAAACCATTTTTACGAATATTTTCGATTTCATACATAAAAGCAAAAGTACGTGCGCGACTAATCTCAGTAATGTAGGAAGAATTGGCAAAATCAATCTCATATTCACTATTGCCATTTTCAAATAATGGATGGGAATAAGACAAGGATAATTTAATTTTAAATCCATCATATGGTGCAATTTTAATATACTTATCATCATCAACAACTTCTAGCGGTTTCAGTATCTTTATATATTTCTTTTTTTTAGATTGTTCAATTATATTTGCTTGATTAAGTAAATATAAAAATGAATTTGAAGAGCCATCCATGATTGGTATTTCAGCAGCAGATAATTCAACTATAATATTATCAATTCCATAACAGGCAAATGCAGACAAAATATGTTCAACGGTGCCAACACGTACATTTTGATCATCCACTAAAGTAGTTGATAATCTGGTATCATTAACTAGAAATGGATGACACTTAATTGCCGGCTGATTAGGTAAATCAGTTCTAACAAATGTAATACCTTTATCAACTAAAGCAGGCTTAAGTGTTAGCTTAACTCTACACCCAGAGTGCAAACCAACACCAGTGACTGATACTATATCTTGAATTGATCGCTGTAAAATCAAGAACGATTCTTTCTAAAAAAAGATGGTGTTGAAAATATATTTTTATTTATTCCCACATCATTAAATTGATCATTTAAGCTATTATCTTGAATATCATTAGTAACCTCGGCAGTATTTTTTTGAAATAACGTACTACCATCTCTCAACGTAGTGTCTACATCACTTAAACCAGTTGCAATAATAGTTACTCTCAACTCGTCATTTACTAGTTCTGCACTGTCTGATGTACCCATTTTAAAATCTGCATCTGAAGATACATGATTATGAAATATTTCAGCAATAGTGTTATAATCAGAAATTTTAAGACTACCCGGAGCCGCAGAAATATTAACTAATACACCAGCAGCACCGTCAATAGTTACATCATCAAGCAAAGGACTATGAATTGCTTGCTCTGCTGCTTCACGCGCTCTATCAGGACCAGTAGCTATAGCAGTGCCCATCATTGCTAAACCACGCCCTTGCATTACAGTTTGTACATCTGCAAAGTCAACACTAATAATACCAGGAGTATAAATAATCTCAGTTATACCCAAGACAGCACCTTGTAATATATTATCAGAAGCACTAAAAGCTTCTAACAAAGAAACATCAGGACTTAATTCCGAAATTAATTTTTCATTAGGCAATACTATTAACGAATCAACATGCTTTTTTAGCTCAGCAATACCAGCTTCAGCTGCAAGTCTGCGTTTTTCACCTTCGTACCTAAAAGGCTTAGTTACAACTCCAACTGTTAAAATATTAAGACTTTTTGCAATCTCTGCAACTACAGGTGCTGCACCAGTTCCAGTTCCTCCACCCATACCAGCAGCAATAAAAAGCATATTTGCACCCTTTAATAGGGCTGAAATTTTTTCTCTATCTTCCATAGCGGCTTTTTTACCAATATCAGGCTTACTTCCAGCACCTAATCCACGAGTTAAATTATGACCAAGTTGTAATAAAGTAGGCGCTTTATTACGACTTAATGCTTTAGAATCCGTATTAGCACATATAAAATCAACATTACTTATATTGTTTTTAATCATATTATCTACAGCGTTACAACCACCGCCACCGATACCAATCACTTTAATTACAGCAGTATTATTACCAGTTAAAACTTCTTGCATATCGACATTATTATCTAATGAAGACAATTCAAACAGTTTATCCATTTTTTATCCTTTAAATGAATATTGTTATAGTATCTAAGATTCAGCAGAAAAGATCTTTTTTATTAAACTCCAAGGCCATCCTGATGAATTACCTTTTGTATTTTTTATATCACCTGACATGTATTCCTTAATAAAATACAATCCACCAACAACCGATGCATAACGTGGATCTAAAATAACATCTTGATAATCACCTTCATAATTAGGAACCCCAATCCTGACTGGTACATTATATAAATTTTCAGCAAAACCAGCCATGCCAGAAATAAGCGATGTACCACCAGTTATTATAAATCCTGATTTAATTATATCATAAACTTTATTATTGTCAAGTATAGTTTTAACTAATTTCAATATTTCTTCAATTCTTGCAGATATTACATCTAATAATAATTTACGTTGTATATTAAATTTAACACCACGCTGATCATTTATTTCAATAAAACCACTGGTACGTAAATTATTCTTTATTGTACTATGATTAACTGCACCATAATTTAATTTAATATCCTCAGCTAAATTTCTTGATATTTTAAATACATTTGCTATATCAGTAGTAATATCCTCTCCACCTAATGGAATAGAATATAGATATCTTATGTACCCATTTTGATAAACCACTATATCTGTAGTACCAGCACCAATATCTAATAAACAACATCCTAAATCTTTTTCTTCAGCATTTAATACAGCCATTCCAGATAAAACCCCAGATGGAACTATTTTACTTAAACTAAATTGACTCTTTTTTAAACTAGTTTTCAAATTATTTATTTGCGTGGTACCTGATATAAACATATTCACATTTGATTGGATATTTGTAGCTGCCATATTAATTGGATTTATTGTATAAAATTGATTATCAAGTAAATATTCTTGAATTTCATAATCTAAAATTTCATAAGATTTTGGAATATTAATTTTATTAATTTCTAAATTTAAATTATGCATTACCTCTTTAGTTATTTTACAATCTTCAAGGTTAATGTTCTTTTGAAAACAAATACTTTTAGTTTGATTACTTGCAATATTCAAAATCACACTACCATAACTACAATCTGCAGATCTTTTTACGTCATTTAATACTTTGTTAACTTTAGGTATAATAGAATTTAAATCACAAATAACACCATGATTCACAATTAAAAATTCATTATTTTTATAATTATTTACAAAGAAATTATTTGCAACTCCACATATTTTAATACCATCTCCAATTACCCCTGATACTGAAACTATTTTAGAACTACCTATATCCAAACTAAACGCAACTCTATCTTTCATTTATAAACCTTTATGACCATACCATACTACTATTTAGAAGATACAACATCAGCAGCACTTTCCGGATTATATGAATTAATTGCCATACCATTTTTATAGCACATATTAACCACTGAAAGATGCGGATTTAATTTATATAAACGATCCCAATACTCATCTAATATCATAATATTTTTAACAAAATCAGTACCACAAATAGTAACTTCTAAATTATTAGATAAAATAATTTTAAATATACCTGTATCATTTATTTTTAATTCAACCAAACGCAAATTACGTTTTTTTAAAATTGGTTTCAATATATCATAATCAGTTAAAGCCTCACTAGAGTTTTTAATTGCAACATCAAAAAACGGTAAGGATTCTGTGCTGCTATTCACAAAAATCACCTTACCATTCGAAGAAATTAACTCATTATCACTTAATTTTGCAACTGCATTATACTCACTTACATTTACCTCAATAGTATTTGGAAATTGACGTGTAATAGTTACATCATGCACCCATGGTATTTGTTTGAAATCGTCTTGCAAATTATCAAGATCTATGGTAAATAAATTACCGTATAATTTATTTTGCAGTGCCACCTTAAAAGTATTTGCATTTAGATAACTAAAATTACCATTAACTAATATCTTATCTACTATAAACCATGATCTAAAAACATAATTAACTAAACTAAATACGATAATCCCTACTGCCAAAGAAGCAATTAAGAATGACATACGATTGATTAATTTAGTGTTATCAAACATACAGTTGTCTTTATTTAACGATTTAATCCAGCATCATTTAAAATCAATAAGCATAACTCATTAAAATCAGTCCCATGAGCCTTAAATGCCATTGGAACTAAACTATGACTAGTCATGCCTGGCAACGTATTTATCTCTAAAAAAAATATTTCATTATTTTTATTAATCATAAAATCTAGACGCGCTACACCTCTAGCTCCAATTGCATTATAGCCTAATTTTGCATATTTATTAACTTGCTGTTGTAATACACCTAAATCATAAGGACAAATATATTTAGTATCTTCAGTAAAATATTTGTTATTATAATCATAATTAGCATTAGGAGCTTCAATTTTGATCGCAGGTAATACAGTTCCATTAAAAACAGTAATTGTAAATTCATCACCTTCAATCAACTCTTCAATTAAAATTTTATTATCTTTAGCAAAAGCTAACCAAATAGCTGATTCTAAATCTGATATGTCATACACTTTAGATAAACCCATTGTAGAACCTTCACGAACAGGCTTTACCACTACTGGCAATTTAATCTCTAATATAAACTTTGTGTAATCAAAATTATTTTTCTCAATATATTGACTTTTAGGAGTAGGTATACCTAATGTCTGCCAAACTAGTTTAGTTCTATATTTATCCATAGCTAAACTACTAGCCATCACCCCAGATCCTGTATAAGGTACTTTTAACAATTCAAGTGCACCTTGTATAATACCATCTTCACCGTACCTACCATGCGTCATTAACATTGCCACATCATAGTCTTGAATCTTAATAATAGGCGTATCTTTAGGATCAAAACGCGTAGCATTAATACCACTTTCTTTTAAAGAATTAAGTACTGCATTACCACTGATCAATGAAACCTCACGTTCAGAAGAAAAACCACCCATTACTACGGCAACTTTTGTCGCTATATTTTGCATCATATATCACCTTGTTTCGCAAAACATTTGTGGTAATTTACTTATACTACCTGCACCAATTGTTAACACTAAATCACCATCTTGCAAAGTATTTAATACAACATTTTGTGCATCTTCTAAATTTTCAGCAAACACCACATTTTGATTGCCTTTTAATCTAATACTACGAACTAAAGATTTTCCGTCAGCTAATGGAATTGGTTTTTCTCCAGCTGCATATACTTCCATAACAATTAAATAATCTACCTCGGCTAACACGGATACAAAATCATCAAATAAATCACGTGTTCTAGTATAACGATGTGGTTGAAATACTACTATCATTCTCCTATCTGGATATGCACCACGCATTGCATTTAAAGTTGCTTTAATTTCTGAAGGATGATGCCCATAATCATCAATTAATAATGCTGTTTTACCATCTTTTTGTATATCAGGATAAGATTGACTACGTCTACCAACACCATGAAACTCTGATAATCCTTGTGCAATCTTGTCGATTTTACACTCACACTCTAACGCAACCGCGATTACGGCTAGAGCATTAAGCACATTATGCACACCAGGCAAATTTAACTCAACTGGATATGATTTATTTGCCCCATTAATATGTACCGTAAAATTCATTTTGCCTTTATTGGCTTTAATATCTTTAGCGTAAATATTACAACTATCTGAAAAACCATAAGTTATTACCTGACGGTTAAGATGAGGAATTATAGATTTAATTCTTTCATCTTCAGCACATAATATTGCACACCCATAAAACGGCAATCTATGTACAAAATCAATAAAAGCTTGTTTTAATTTATTTTCATCATGATCATAAGTATCCATATGATCTAAATCTATATTAGTAATCACCGATATTAAAGGATTTAGGAATAAAAAAGAAGCGTCAGATTCATCAGCTTCAGCTATTAAAAAATCTCCAGAACCAATTTTAGCATTAGAGCCAGTTACAGCTAAGCGACCACCTATAATAAAAGTAGGATCAAGATTACATTTACTTAATACTTCTGCACACAAACTGGTAGTAGTTGTTTTTCCGTGAGTACCAGCAATAGCAATACCATATTTGAACCGCATTAATTCCGCTAACATCATTGCACGAGGGACAATAGTAATACCCATCTCACGAGCTTTTAACAACTCTGGATTATCATTACTAATTGCAGTACTAATTACAACCACATCAACGTGAACTAAATTATCAGAACAATGCCCAATATAGATTTTAATACCAAGCGCACTTAATCTATCAGTATTAGAATTTTGACTAACATCAGAACCACTTACCAAATAACCTAAATTAAATAATACTTCAGCAATACCTGACATTCCAACGCCACCAATACCAATAAAATGGATGGTTTTAATTTTATGTTTCATAATATTTTCTTAGTTTTTAATTACATCAACATCTTTAGGAACTAAAAAATCAAACTCATCTTTAGAAAATTTAACTCCTGTTTTTACATTACTAAAACTAATAGTACTTTTATTGTCAAAACTATCAACAAAATTCATTTGACTTAATTCACCAGTTTTTTTATTGAATCCCATTTGAATAGATTTAAATCCGTTATTATCTTCAACATTTTTGGATTTTAATAATACCCATTCAATACCATTACTCTCTGGTAAATTACTAATATCATAAATTTGTTTTATGTTCGAACCGCCGGCTAATAATGAAGCTGGAGATTTGCCTAAAGAGCCATTTAATGGTTTTTGAGTTACTTGTTTTAATTGCTTATCATAAACATAAATCATCTTGCTATTACTAATAATTTCTTGACCATCATTTAAATATATCCAACGAAACTTATTAGGACGAGATATTTCCATTCTACCTTGACTAATTTTATTCTTGTTTACACCATATACAGTTTGAACAAAATCAGCACTAATGCTACTATTTTTATTTTGTAAAAATAGATCTAATGCTTTTATACCATCTGCATAAGCAGAACTAACAGCTATAACTAATAATAAAGATAATTTTTTAATCACTTTAAATTTTTCCCTTATTAAAAAACTCTATTTTCGGCTCACGACTTAATAACCCTTTAACTTGAGTTAATAAATCAGCGTTTTCAAACATGATTTTATACACTGCTTCCACTATTGGCATATCTATATTTAGTTTTTGACTTAATTTATATATCTCATAGCAAGCATTAACACCCTCTGCAACATGCCCTAAATTATTTACAACATCTTCGAGGCAATATCCTTTAGCTAACTCAAGTCCAACGGTTCTATTACGAGATAAATCACCCGTACAAGTCAATATCAAATCTCCAATACCAGTCAAACCATAAATAGTTTCTATCTTACCCCCTAATAATAACACTAAAGTTGCTAACTCATTAAGGCTTCTCGTAATCAAAGCAGCTCTAGCATTATAGCCTAAATTCAAACCATCACAAATACCAACTGCTATTGCCATTATATTCTTAACTCCAGCGCCAACTTCTGCACCAATCAAATCATCATGTGCATAAATTCTGAAATTAGGAACATGCTTAAGTTTATCAACCCATTTCACAGCAAATTTCAAATCATTACTAGCAAGCGTAATTGCTGTTGGCATACTTAATGCAACCTCTTTAGCAAAGGACGGTCCAAGCAATGCACCAAATTTTGGCTTATTATCACCAAAATATACTTCATTCATAACTTGATGTGGCAGCTTAGCTGTAGCCGGTTCAAATCCTTTACATACCCAAATGATATCTGGACACAAGTCATTGTGAAATATAAGTTTAATTTTTTCTAATATTTCTCTTAATGCACTAACTGGCGTTGCAATAATAATAAGATCACTATTAAGCA
>DAHXMX010000329.1 GCA_027371515.1 Neisseriaceae bacterium | reverse complement strand
TCCTGCCAGCGAGTTTAACTATCCTCAGGTAATTTGAGAGGAAGAGCTTGTAGCTAATGCTCAATCCTAGCTGCGTTGGCTTTACCGCAATGTCTCCTTCTATACCCCCATCCTTCATCTGGGATAGCAATTTTGAATATGTTGCAATCGTCTGTTTTATCTTTGATCTGTCAAAATAGTCTTCTCCAAGATAGTTGATTATGACCTTCTCCCCAGAGTCATTGGATTTTCTGGCCTGCCCGATTACATCCGGCACAGTGACTCCACCTATCCACTTCCTTGCAAGGAGCATCCCAACCTGCCTGACAAACGACATGATAAACAACCCAAGCAAAGAGTTATCTCTTGACAAGCTTATTAAAATTAGCATTCTTAATAGTATGGCAAGGGGTTGTGGCGTAACTTGGCAGCGCGGCAGGCTCCAGATGTTTAACCGAATTTATGAGGGCAACGCCCTGTGATTAGGATTTGGAGCTATGAATCTTGTGAAATAGGCGTTACCTGCATGTCGGGGTTCAAATCCCCGCAACCCCAAGCCG
>DAHXMX010000327.1 GCA_027371515.1 Neisseriaceae bacterium | reverse complement strand
TTTAGACAATTAGGTATCTGGTCACACGTAGGTCAATTATATACTCCAGAAGATTCTAGTCAATTAATGTTTTATAAAGAAGATATAAAAGGTCAAATTTTACAAGAAGGTATTAATGAACCTGGTGCCATGTCAAGTTGGATAGCTGCTGCTACTAGTTATGCTAACCATGGTGTAGCAATGATTCCTTTTTATATTTATTATTCAATGTTTGGTTTCCAACGCATTGGTGATTTGGCATGGGCTGCAGGTGATATGCGTGCACGTGGATTTATGATTGGTGGTACAGCAGGTCGTACAACATTAAATGGTGAAGGTTTACAACATGAAGATGGACATAGTCATATTCAAGCTGGTTTGATACCAAATTGTTATTCTTATGACCCTACATTTGCTTATGAATTAGCAGTTATTTTGCGTCATGGTATGCATGAAATGTATGTAGAAAATAAAGATAAATTTTATTATATTACAGTAATGAATGAAAATTATACTCATCCAGAGATGCCAGTTGGTGTTGAAGATGGTATCATTAAAGGTGCTTA
>DAHXMX010000326.1 GCA_027371515.1 Neisseriaceae bacterium | reverse complement strand
ACAACATTATCTAAAGGGGTATCATTTATTGTTACTTTCTTAACCATATAAATAACATATAAAGAAAATTTTATATTATTATATACAATGATAGAAGAATTTGAACAGTTAAGTTTGAAAATTAAAGAATTAAAAAATGAATTAAATTTATTAAATACTATGTTAATTTTTAAAGAACAAGAATATAGAGAAATTGATGAAAAAGTTAAAAATAGAGATGATTATGAAAAGTTAAGAAAATTTTTTAATGAAGATAATCACCCTTTATTTTAATTACGTTCATATAATATATTAATTTTAAATGATATAATATATGAATAAAATTAATATTACCATTGAAAAAGAATATAATTTACAACTAATATTAGATGAAATACTTAAGTTAAAAGAAGAAGAGATTAAATTAGATAGTATATATAAAAATATGATTAAAAAAATAGAAAAGATTAAAAAGAAAATTTATATTTTAGAAAATCATAAAGAAAGTTTAGATGAGAGAGATTTAATATAATATTAGTTGTAAATTATATTCTTTTTCAATGGTAATAT
>DAHXMX010000325.1 GCA_027371515.1 Neisseriaceae bacterium | reverse complement strand
AGGAAAATGAAAATCTTCAACAACAAATCAAACAAATTGATCAATTGAAAAAAGAAAATGAAAATCTTCAACAACAAACCAAACAAATTGATCAATTGAAAAAAGAGAATGAAAATCTTCAACAACAAATCAAACAAATTGACCAATTGAAAAAAGAAAATGAAAATCTTCAACAACAAATCAAACAAATTGATCAATTGAAAAAAGAGAATGAAAATCTTCAACAACAAATCAAACAAATTGATCAATTGAAGAAGGAAAATGAAAACCAACACCAACAAACCAAACAAATTGATCAATTAAAGAAGGAAAATGAAAATCTTCAACGACAAATTAAACAAATTGATCAATTGAAAAAAGAAAATGAAAATCTTCAACACCAACAAACCAAACAAATTGATCAATTGAAAAAAGAGAATGAAAATCTTCAACAACAAATCAAACAAATTGATCAATTGAAAAAAGAAAATGAAAATCTTCAACAACAAAAAACCAAACAAAGTGATGCGGTTCAACAACAACTCAAACAAATTGACCAATTGAAAAAAGAAAATGAAAATCTTCAA
>DAHXMX010000324.1 GCA_027371515.1 Neisseriaceae bacterium | reverse complement strand
TCTTTATACATCTCAACGTGATCATTTTTATATAGAAAATACAAATTGCGTAAATAAATTGGTTCCATTAAGAACTAATAAAGAATATAAAAATGATCACGTTGAGATGTATAAAGAATACAGAAAGAAGTATTGCGAAAAAAACAATGAAAAAATAATTGATTATTTAAAAAACTATAGAGTTAAAAATAAAGATATTCTAAATAAAAAAAACAAACAATATTACCAAAATAACCCAGAAAAATACAAAGAATATAGACAAACAAATATATACAATTGTCCTTGTGGTATAACTATTCAAAAGGCATCAAAAACACGCCATTTTAAAACTTTAAGACATACAGCATATATTCAATCATTAAACAATACAAATTAAAAATTTATATTATTTTTTTAAAAAATTAATATAAATCTACAAATATTTATAAACTTTTTCTATAAAATCTATCATAATATCTATAAATTTATCTTTATTATTAATATCCATAAAAAAAGTAAGTGTTTCTAACATATTTTTATTATATTCAAAATCATCCCTTTTAAATGTTTTTCTAACAAACGTTAATTTA
>DAHXMX010000323.1 GCA_027371515.1 Neisseriaceae bacterium | reverse complement strand
GATAATAATTAAAAAAATAAAAATGACAATGGATTCGATAGAAAATTGCATGAAGTATATAAATATGTATAATGTATGTATAATGCAAAAATATTCAATTTTTTATTAAAGTTTTAAGTGAGATGCAAATTTAAAAAAAATTGTAAAAAAATTTGTGTGACATGCAAAGTGTTTTTGTTAATAAAAATTTTTTTTTTGTTTTTAAATGAAAGATGAATAGCAAAAAAGTAGCGTACATAAGTTTTAATGTCAAAAACTTTTAAAATAAAATTTAAAAAAAAAAAAAAGTGAAGGGTGAAACTTTACAGGAAAATAAAACATGGTAACAAGACCAGCAGCGTAGGTGTAAAACACCATGAATAAAAATGATAGAAAAAAAAAAAAAATTTTTAAAAACAAAGAAAAAAAAAGCTTGGGCTTCACAGGAGGAGCAAAAAAGTGAAACAACAATTACAATAGTCAACAAAATTATTTGTAGTCTCAAAATAGAAGTGTTAGCTTCGACTAAAATCCACCACGTCTCATACAGGAAATGCAATTAGTAATAAGAGTATTTTCCTTGGTTGTGAT
>DAHXMX010000322.1 GCA_027371515.1 Neisseriaceae bacterium | reverse complement strand
AAAGTATAGGTAATCTTATCTCCCGCATTGGCGGTCTTGCCATTAATGTCCGCAACGCCTTGCGTATTGTCTGAAGCAGTCTTGCTGTACTCAACACACGCCAGGGTATCGGTGCTGCTTAGGCTATTCTCACAGGGCTTGCAGAGCGATGAACTGGCAAGAATTGATGTGTCATATTGGCATACTGGCGCTGGTGTAGGAGTAGGTGTAGGTGTAGGTGTAGGTGTAGGAGTAGTCGTTGTAGTAGGAGTTGGCGTTGGGGTTCTTGTTGGTATTGGCGGTATGTACGGTTGAGGAATTCCAATTGAAACCAAATTTCCACACGAGAATAAGATAAAGAATGTATCTCCCGTCAGCTTGCTTACAACTTTAACTGCTTTATATGTTGATGAGCTTCCAGTGTCCCAAGACCATAAATAGCGCCAGTAAGGAGTGGGGGTTAGGTTTATAAGTGATGGTTGCTCGTCGGTGGGTTTATGTGTAATAGGGTTGGTTGGGCCTTGCGGGTCCCATCCCATAGAGAACAATTGCTTATGATAACTGGTTGAAACTAACGATACGACTTGGCGAACG
>DAHXMX010000321.1:295-574 GCA_027371515.1 Neisseriaceae bacterium | reverse complement strand
ATTTGTTGAATTTCATCCGCAGCAGCGTTTGAAGTCATAATGCTAATAGTATTATCAAATGGAACCAATCGTTTTTGACTATCGGTTAATCGACCATCTTCTAAAATTTGTAATAAGATGTTTAAAATGTCAGGATGAGCTTTTTCAACTTCATCAAATAATACGACCGAATAAGGTTTACGACGGACAGCATCAGTTAACTGTCCTCCATCATCATAACCTACATAACCAGGCGGAGATCCAATTAATCTTGAGACTGTAAATTTCTCCATAAATTCT
>DAHXMX010000321.1:0-285 GCA_027371515.1 Neisseriaceae bacterium | reverse complement strand
AAGCTTTTGTAACTTCCGTTTTTCCAACTCCAGTTGGACCGCAAAATAAGAAACTTGCAATTGGACGATTTGGATTTTGAATTCCTAGACGCGAACGTCGAATAGCTCTTGCAATTGCTGAAATTGCTTCATCTTGACCAATTACACGTTTATGCAAAGTGGATTCAAGATTCATTAATTTTTGTGACTCATCGCTTGAAAGTGATTGCATAGGAATTCCTGTCATATTTGCTAGTAATTCACGAATTTCTCGCTGTGTAATCTTCTTTTTTAGACCGGTAAAAT
>DAHXMX010000320.1 GCA_027371515.1 Neisseriaceae bacterium | reverse complement strand
AAATATCTACAAATCTAGTGCATGATTTATTAAAATCAAATAGATAATCCAAAACAAAATAATTACAAAAATTATCATCATTATAAAAATTATTTTCCATAATATATATTATTATCTCAAATGGTAAATCTTCAACTGCTTTATTGATATTATTTAAGAAATCAATTTTATTATATAATAATTTATGTAATTTCAAATTTCTCATATCAATGTTATTCATTTGATTATTATATATAACATAAATTTATATTATTTTAGAAATTATAAAAATTTTGATAACTAATAATATATCAGAATAAATAATATAATTTACTTATGAGTACTTTAGAAGAAATAATTAATAAATACAAATTACAATATAATAAAGATAAATCATATTTTAAATTCAATTTTCAATATGAATATAACTTACAATACTTTACATTTAAAAATTATATAAAACAATGTAATACAGATATAAAAATAATAAATATAATAAATATTTGTAATAAAATACCTATAGATACAGAAGATTTTAGACCAATTTATAATTTTTTCAAATCAAAAAGGAATATTATTTATTTCCTAGATGATAGA
>DAHXMX010000031.1 GCA_027371515.1 Neisseriaceae bacterium | reverse complement strand
CCTGAGCCTCCATTACTGCTTTTGACACATAGTTTTCTGAAGCTATAAGCTCTATATGCTCTTCTTGGCGTATGCGCCAAATTGCTGATGAAGTTGGTGCGTATTTAATGGTTGATATGGCGCATTATGCAGGACTTATTGCAGCTGGGGTATATCCTAATCCTGTGCCTGATGCTGATTTTGTGACTTCAACAACACACAAAACATTACGTGGTCCACGGGGTGGATTAATACTTGCTAAAGCAGAATATGAAAAGATTTTAAATTCTTCAATATTTCCTAGTCTTCAGGGTGGACCGTTAGAGCATGTGATTGCGGCTAAAGCAGTTGCCTTTTATGAGGCTCTACAGCCAGAATTTAGAGATTATCAAATACAAGTAAAATCAAATGCTGTTACTTTAGCTGAAACATTAGTAAAACGTGGGCTGCGAATTGTATCTGGTCGCACTGAATCGCATGTAATGTTAGTTGATTTGCGCCCTAAGGGTATTACAGGTAAAACAGCCGAAGAGGTATTGGGATTAGCTAATATTACTATTAATAAAAATAGTTTACCCGATAAATTAACAGGAGAACCATGTGTTAAATGTCCACCATGAGCCAATGACATACCAAGAACCGTATCACCAGGTTTTAATACTGCAAAATATACAGCTTGATTAGCTTGTGAGCCTGAATGTGGTTGTACATTTGCATATTCAGCACCAAATAATTTTTTAGCGCGATCTATAGCTAATTGTTCTACTTGATCTACATACTGACACCCGCCATAATAACGTTTTTTGGGATATCCTTCTGCATACTTATTTGTCAATACGGAACCCTGAGCCTCCATTACTGCTTTTGACACATAGTTTTCTGAAGCTATAAGCTCTATATGCTCTTCTTGGCGTATGCGCTCTTGCTCCATAATATTAAATAACTCTTGGTCTAAATTTTTTAATGTGTTATTTAAATGAGTCATCTCATTTTACCTCTCTATTATGTTAATTATTTTGTTCTACCATACTGATCATCAAATCTCACTATGTCATCTTCTCCTAAATATTTACCACACTGAACCTCAATTAATATTAAATTCTTGTCTGTATCATTTTCTAAGCGATGAAGTGTTCCAGCATCAATATATGTTGATTGGTTACTGCTAAGTTTAAACGTATTATCTCCATTAGTAACAGTGGCAATGCCATCAACTATAATCCAATGTTCAGATCTATGATGATGCATCTGTAAAGATAATTTCGCTCCAGGCTTTACTTCAATACGTTTGATTTTATAAAACGGACCTTCTTCTAATACAGTATAAGAACCCCACGGACGATGTGATGTTTGATGTAATTCATATAGCGGATCCTTGCGTTTTTTTAGTTGTTCAAAAATTATTTTTACATTCTGCGAATGATTTTTATCTGCAACTAATACAGCATCTGCCGTATCAACTATAACTAGGTTTTTAATATCTACTCCAGCAATCATTCTATTGGTTGAATATAATAAACAATCTTGCGTATTATATAATAAGCTATTCCCAATAATTGCATTATTATGCTCATCTTTAGGTAATGTTTGCGCTATTGATAACCACGATCCAATATCTGACCAACCAATACTACACGGCACAACTGCAGTTAAATTGCTTTTCTCAAATAAAGCATAATCAATTGATATATTTTCAGGCTGTAAAAACAATTCCTGATTAAGATGTACTATTTTACTATTATTTAAGGTGTCAACTTTAGAATTTAACAAACAATTATTTGTCGTAGTCAATATATTATTAGCCAAATTCTTAAACTCTTTTAAAAACACATCAACACGACCTAAAAACATTCCAGAATTCCATTTATAATTACCAGAATTACAATACTCTTCAGCACGTTGGAGATTGGGTTTTTCTACAAAACGTTTAATTTTATAACCATTATGTAAAGGTACATCTTTGTCAGCCTCGATATAACCATATGCAATTTCTGGATATTCTGGATTAATTCCAAAAGTAACAATATACCCATCATTAGCAATATTTTTTGCATCTTTCACCGCTTGATTAAAGCTATCAAAATCACTGATTAGATGATCAGCAGGTAAAATTAGTATTAATTCATCTGTTGTATAGTATTTAGCAATATGCAGTATTGCAGCAGCAACTGCTGGCGCGGTATTACGCCCATATGGTTCTAAAATAAAGTCTAAATTAATATTAGAATGATTAACCTGCTGATACTCATCTTGCATTCTAAAGTGGATTTTTTCATTAGTAACTGTAAGTATAGTATTAACATCATCAAGCTTAGCTGAGCGTATAAACGTGCTTTGAATTAAACTTAAACCATCAGCTAATTTGATAAAAGGTTTCGGGTCATCTTGCCGTGATAATGGCCAAAGTCTCGCACCAGAACCACCAGAAATTATTACAGGTATCATTTTAAACTCACTTAAATATTACTACAACGTAATTTTAACACCAATATAAATATAAAAATCAAATATTATTTATTTTTTAACTAACAAAATGATAATTCGTCTATCTCAACGAGTATTGGGCTTGAATATGCAGTGCAGGAATCGCCCAAAACAAATTCAGTTGTGATATACTACGATATCCAAAAAGAAAATTTTTACGACATGATTAATAATTTTGAATTACAAAACTTACCACCATTAAGCTTATATATTCATATGCCTTGGTGCGTTAAAAAATGTCCATACTGTGATTTTAATTCACATAATTTAACATCTGAATTACCTGAAGATATGTATATCCATGCTTTAATTCGCGATTTAGAATTAAGCTTACCACTAATTTGGGGCAGAAGAATTCAAACTATTTTTATTGGTGGCGGTACGCCTAGTTTGTTTAGTGCAAATAGTATAAATCGATTACTAACTAATATCAGAAATTTAACTAATATCTCACCAATGGCTGAAATTAGCATGGAAATAAATCCAGGTACGGTTGAGATTGAGTATATTCATGGATACAAAGATGCCGGAATTAATCGAGTATCATTTGGAATACAGTCATTTAATAATAAACATCTTAAAAATCTAGGACGCATTCATGATAGTAATGAAGCTATTAAAGCAATTAATCTTGCTAAAAACATTTATGATAATATTAATTTAGATATAATTTACGGATTACCCGGTCAAAGTTTGGATGAATTAGATTTAGATATTCAACAAGCATTAGACTTTGAAACTACCCATTTATCGATGTATAATTTAACCATTGAACCTAATACTGAATTTGCAAAAAACACTCCTAAAAATCTGCCAGATAATGATTTATGTTATGAAATGCAAGATCTAATCATGAATAGCTTAACTAAACATGGTTTTAATCACTATGAAGTATCAGCATACGCAATCAATAAATATGAATGCCAACATAATCTAAACTATTGGCAATTTGGTGATTATTTAGGTATTGGAGCAGGTGCACATTCTAAGCTTAGTTTTTTTAATCGTATTATTCGTCAAGTAAGAAACAAGCACCCTAAAACTTATATGCAACAAATACATCAAAATAAACATCTAATTGAAGATAAAACAATTAAATTAGAAGAGTTACCATTTGAATTTATGTTAAATAGTCTAAGGTTAAAAGATGGCTTCAAGAGTTCTTTATATACTCAAAGGACAGGTCTTAGTTTAAATAGTATACTTACAAAAATTGAAATAGCAGAAAAACAAGGACTGTTAAGCTTTAATAACGGGATAATCAAACCCACAAAACGTGGATTTGATTATCAGAATGATTTATTAATGTTGTTTATCTAAACTATGTCTAATATCAAGTAGCGAATAAACAATGAGCGCAACAACAATTGTTCCGCTCCATGATAAGAATACCTGTACAATAGCAGAAACAATCCCAGATACGCCACCTAACATCATTCCAGTACTAACCCCAGAAATTAAACCACCGATAAAAGCAACAATCACGATAAATGTGAATATTTTCTCACCAATATTAAGTACTTTCGCTCTAAATGACATTTCAAACCTTCCATTAATATATTAATATGATTTAATTACACACAACAATAAAACCCAAGCGCAATATTTATACACCTCTTGAGCTGCCACTGAATTTATAGCGGTAGCTATTATAACGTTGACAACGTAATTGCATCAATATTTTTCGCACTTCACTTTACAAGCAGCGTTTATATAGAATTATTAAATTTTGTAGCAACAAATAAATTATGTTATAGTTACTACTTGTCAAAAATATAAAGTACATAATGTATAAATTTTATAAAATTAATTGGCTATTTTTATTTTTAACTGGTTGTGCTATCTTTAATTTATCAAATGATAATGATTATATAGCTTTATCTAATTATGCCGGCGAATTTATTAATGGAACTTACAAATCAGATGATGAGTCTTATTTAAAAATCCATTTTGAATCTGGTGGTTTAGTCATGCAACAAGCTGAAAATGATTATGCTCCCGACTGTAGTTTAGTTAAACCATTATATTTTAATCAAATAGCTCCTAATATTTATTTATGGAGTAAAGACAAATGTCAAATGACAATTACAACGTTAACTCAAAGTGATAAAATAGTCCTAACAGTTAATAAATTAGAGCGTTGCTTTGATCAGTATGATATAGATCAACCGTTTTCATGCTTTGGACGACCAATGATGGAACAACAAGGTTTATATATCGTTGGTAAAATGTATAAATTTGATACTAATCCAGACGATCAAATTTAAAATTAAGGTAAATATCATGACAAATAGACTATTAACATTATTGACATTATCAACCTTGCTACCTACATTTATTTTAGCAGATACAACCGGATTTTATTTGGGTGGTGGTCTTGGCGCTGGTATTCAAAATATTAATACATCTCAAGGTGCTCATTATGCAGACAGTATGGCTTATCGTGCTTTTGCTGGATATCAAATATGGAGTTTTTTAGGTGCAGAATTAGGCTATACTCATATTGGACCTGCAAATAGCTGGAACAACGTTAATAGTTTAAGTAGCAACATCGTAGATTTGTCGGTAACACCTGGATTAAAAATACCTTTAATCCCTTTAACTGTATATGCTAGATTAGGATTTGCAGGCATAAATACTTCAAGTTCAAATAATGCACTACAAACATCTGGTACTCCATATACTGGAGAATGGGGTGGAGGAGCTAAAATTGATATACCATTTATTAGTACATTTGTACGTGCAGAGTATATTAATTTTGGTAATCAACAAAGATTAAACAGTCCTAATGGTGCATTTAATAATGGACGAATTAGTCCAAGTACTTTTATGCTTTCTGCTGGTTATATATTTTAAAAAAATAATGGATATGCTAATGATGATTATATATTGCTTACTAGGTGTTATTATTGTTTTACAGCTAATAAATATCTTTAAAAAGAAAGATCATCAATTATCAAAATTACTTGTTAAAATTGATTTATTACCAGAATTGTTTCGTGAAAAAATTAATAATTTACTTCTTGATTTTGATAATAAAATTCAAATTAAGTTTAGTCAATTTAATTTAGAAACTACGGATCGCTTGAATAGCTTTAGCACGCAATTAAAAAATGAATTAAATAGTGATGTAAATAAACTAAATGATACAATTCGACAAGAATTAGATAAACTAAATTTAAAAGTAGAAGACCGATTAAAAGAAGGGTTCGATAAATCAAACCAAACATTTAATAATGTATTGGTAAGATTAACCAAAATTGACGAGGCACAGAAAAAAATCGATTCTTTATCTACAGAAATTGTATCATTGCAAGATATTTTAACTGATAAAAAATCGCGTGGTATTTTTGGTGAAGTACAATTAAATCAAATATTAATTTCAGCTTTTGGAGAAGCTAACTCATCTATTTATCAAACACAATACAAGCTATCAAACGGTACATTAGCAGATGCCATATTATTTACCCCTCACCCACTAGGTAACATTGTAATTGATGCAAAATTTCCATTAGAGAATTATAAACGAGCAATAGATATTAATATTTCTGCTGAAGAACGTAAAAAGGCAGAGTATAATTTTGAAGCTAATGTTAAAAAACATATTAATGATATTGCAGATAAATACATTATTGAACAAGAAACCAGTACACAAGCAATTATGTTTATACCAGCGGAAGCAATATTTGCATATATTAATGCATACTGTCCAAAACTAGTTGAATATGCATATACTAAAAAAGTATCTATAACCTCACCCACTACATTAATGGCATTATTATCCGTGGTACAAATAACATTAAAAAACATTGAACAGACAAAGCATGCTGAAATAATTCGAGAAAATTTAGCTATGCTTAGTGAAGAGTTTAAACGCTATCGTATACGTTGGGACAATTTATCTAATCATATAGAAAAAGTTTATAAAGATATTGGAGAAATCAACACTACAACAAACAAAATCAGTAATCGTTTTAACAGTATTAAAAATGTCGATATACCTAGTTTAGAAAAATAATTAATAAAACCTAGTAAATTTATTAACTTCTTCACGAGCGGTACGATAACTATTAATGACATTCGTACTATCTTCATAACCAATAGCTATTCCGCAAATAAGTATTTTATCATAATAATTATCAAGTAATTTCTTGACTATTTGAGGCTGCTCAGCAAGCGATGCTTGTGCACAAGTCGCTAACCCTAACTCAGTGGCCATTAACATAATTGATTGAATAAACATACCTAAATCAAGATATGAGCCTTTTTCGATACATTTGTCAGCAAAAATAAAAATTACGCATGGTGCACCAAAAGCTGTATAATTTTTTGCCCATTGTTCAACTCTTTTATCAGTATCACGGGTTGTGATACCCAAAGCACTATACATCTGAAGCCCACATGCGCGACGACGCTCCTGTAATACATCTGATAATTTTAACGGATAATAATTATAATCCATATTTTTAGCTTCATTATTTTTAAAGCTATTTAATAAAACATTATCTAACTCATACTTTTTACGCCCAGTGACAACAGCTACTTCCCAAGGTTGAGTATTAGTACCTGATGGACTATATCGTGCCTTATCTAATATTTGTATAATTAGATCTTGACTAACTTCTTGATTAGTAAAGGCACGTATTGATTTACGTTTTAATAAAGCATCACTTACATTCATTTGTATCCCTTTTATTTCAAAGCAAGCTACTATTATAGCATCAAATATTATTTATTTATTTGTTTATTAAGATGAATATACGGCGTATAATCTAAATAGCGTACAGTAAATAATACTGCAATATAACCAAATAAGCTAGCAAAAATTGCAGATAATATGCCATAGAAAAAACGATAATTATTATACGCAATCCACAATCCTGATATCTCATAAGCAAATAATTCATAAATAAAAGCTATAAAACTAATATAACAAATATCAAAATAATCTATGTAAATATAATAAACATGATAATCATCAATAACACTTAGTGAATTTTTCCATAACTTATTAATCACCAAATTAATATTCAGCGTGATAAATATGGCTAAACCAGCTGACAAACCACCTGTTAATGATGGGTATTTACTATCATTAAGCTTTGTTTGAATAAAAAACATAATCCCTAGAACAAGCGCAAATAGTAATGTAATATATAGTTTATTTTGAATTTTTTTAATAGATAAATTCAACTCTTGTGAGATAAATTTCAGCACCGCTCGCTGCATTAAATAAATCATAACAATACCACAAATAAAACCAAGCGTAAAACCTAAAATATCCATAAGTAAATTATTAAATGCTGTATAAGTATTAAATAAAGCAACAAATGGAATCGTAATTATCTCAATAGCTAAGAGAAACAAAAAAAATTTGTAATTAATGGGAATTGTTATTTTCATAAATAAGCCTTTTTAACCAAAAACGATGCGGGTGAACTTTTTGACGTAATTCATTAGTACAGGTAATAGATTGATTTGTTATATATTGGCTAATCAATTGACCAGCGAAACTACTACTTAGCATACCTTTAGAACCATGAGCAATATTGAGATATAACCCCGGTAAATATGGGCATTGTATATTGATTCTTTGTTTAGGATTATAACCCAAACGATAGTATGTTTGTTTAAATAATTGATAGGTTGTAACTGGGCCAATAATTGGATAATAATCACTTGTTGTACCACGTGTAGATACACGTCCATTAAGTGAATTGACATCAATTAATAATTGTTTGTCTAAAATGCTATTTAATTGATGCAAATTAAAATAATGATCTTGAGCGCTAATATTTTGCTTAATTTGATTAGGGTGATATGTCGCACCTAAACAATGATAATTATCTATTGCAGGGGTTAAATATCCACCAAAACATAATATTTTATTAAGAGTATTAAATTTGGGGATTAATGATATTTGTCCACTATTTGGTATTACAGGTAATTCATTTATTTGACTAAAATTATTTAATTCAAATCCAGTACAAATTACAATATTACCTACAGTTAGATTATTAGTATTATTTAAAGATAATTGCCAATCTTGATTAGTAATGCTTATTTTTAATACACAAGTATTTGTTAAAACGGTTATTTTAGGGTGACTGAGCAGCTTTGCTATTAATACAGCTGGCCTTAACCAAATACTTTTTTTGTCTATTAAATAGGTATTATATTCATTTTTAACAATATCTAAATCATTATGATGTAACTCAAAATTAGTTAATCTTCTTTTTATTATATTGGTATGCTGTCGCATTAATCGTTGATTATTTGCAATATGAATACTACCAGAATTATTGTAGTGTATATTTGGCGTCATTAACTGTGTAATTAAATTGGATGAATTTTTATACCCAATTTCAAACATCTCATCAAGATATATATCTCTACCTGATGATGAATAATAAAGAATTGCCTGTGGATTACCACTTGCACCTTGAGCAATATCTTGATTTTTATCAATTACATATATATCATAACCACGTTGCGCTAAATAATAAGCGGTATAAGCACCTGATATCCCAGCACCTATAATTGCGACTGATTTATTTTGTACATTGGTATAATTATTAAGCCATTCTTTTAACATACAAACAACAAGCATTACCTATTTATTAATTTTAGTTTTACTAACCGCTAATGTTCCGCATGTATTACCAAAAATATTGACCATTGTACGCACTCTATCTACAATTCTATCTAATGGCATTAAAATACTAATTGCTGCTAAAGGAACACCAGCCATATTAAATACAGTCACAAAACTAACCATGCTAGTTTCCGGAATTCCACCAACAGCAATACCAGTTAAAATACACACAATAGCAAGCATAATTTGCTGTATTAAATCTGGATTGATATGCATAACATGTAAAAAAAACAAAGTTGCAGCTACCTCATACATCATCCCAGAAGCAAAATTCATTGAAGCACAAACAGGTAACATAAATTCAACTACTTTTTTATTTCCGCCTAATTGCTCAGCTTTATTCATTGCAATAGGTAGTGTTGCTAATGAACTTGAACTAATAAATGCAGTAATAAATATTGGCACAGCTTCAGTAAGTATTATCTTCAAAGATAAATTACGATATAAATATAACACTAACATAATCTGCCATAAGAAATGTAGAAATAAACCTAAAAAGAATAATCCAACAAATTTAAGCAAAACAATTAAATTTACCATCAATGCACCATTTTGATAACTATTTGCAACATTATCTCCAATTAATACAAATATAGCAACAGGAGCTATTAACATAATGCCAGATAATAAACTTAAAAATATT
>DAHXMX010000319.1 GCA_027371515.1 Neisseriaceae bacterium | reverse complement strand
TATATTGCATGCTGCATGCATGAATTTTGCTGAACCAACAATGGTAAAATTCTTAGTAGAAATCGGTTGTGACATTCATAAAAAAAATCGTGTTGGAGAAACACCATTGTTTTTGGCTGCAAAAAATAACCACCAAACATGTGAATTTTTGATTTCAAAAGGAGCTAATATTTCTTCGAAAAACAATGATGCATTGATATGGGCTAGTTCTTATAGAAATTATAAAATTGCTAAAATATTAATTGAAAATGGATCAAATATTCATGCAAAAAATGATGAAGCATTAAAAGTAGTTTGTATGGATGGAAGTTTAAAAGTCATAAAACTATTGATAAAAAATAGCGCAAAAATACATTCAGACGACGATCGCGCATTTAAAACTATAAGCAAAAATCTAAATTTTGATATTGATATTTTAATTAGAGACACAATATATAGCAAAAAAATCAAAAAAAAATTATTTGATAGATGTATTATACATAATGAAAAATTTTATAATATGTTTATTACAAATGAAATTGATTATAACTACATCAAAAATTTATTAATTGAAAAAAAAATACGTATATTTTATACAA
>DAHXMX010000318.1 GCA_027371515.1 Neisseriaceae bacterium | reverse complement strand
AAAGATGATATTAAAATAACAACGAATATTAAAAATATATTCATCGAATCGATATTAAACTCCCAATCTATAGATAAAGTATCAAATGAAATCCAATTACCAAAATTTAAAACTATTATCATATTAGAATATATAAACAAATTAATTAATATATATACACAAAAAAATATAGAACATTTTAATGTTAAACTTATAATATATTTTATATGTTCACGAGATAAACGATAAGAAAATAATATTATAAAAATAAAATTAAAAAGATAGTTACAATCAAACAACTATATAATTTAATTAAAAATAAATCTTGACAAAATAATAAAAATTTACTATATTATATATATTAAAAATTTTACAAATTAATAAATGAAACTTAATACGGCAAAAATAACATCAGATTTATTTAAAGATTTTAATTCCAAATATAAAGATACTATAATTAAAATTAAAAATAATCGTGATGTATATAATCAAGAAGAATATATTAATTCGTTTGAAACTATAATTGTAGATTATTGCAAATCAGATGCATATAAAATATTTTATAATCATGGTTATATTGCTGATTATAAAAAGTCTTATCAAAT
>DAHXMX010000317.1 GCA_027371515.1 Neisseriaceae bacterium | reverse complement strand
TGAGTTAGCGGCTAATATTGCAAGTCTAGAACAACAAAATTATGAGTTATTGGCAGATATAGAAACAAAGGAAAATCAATTAAACGAGTATGATACTGTAAATGATAAATTATATGAGGAGAACGAGACATTATTAAAATTAATTGAAGATAATAAAGAGCATGTAGATAATTTAAAATTATTATATAATGATGAACAAAATAAATATAAAAAAACCATCGAAGAACTAAATTTAAAAGAAAATCAATTAAAAAAATTAGATGAAAATATATTTTTAAAAAATACAGAAATAAATAAATTAATGGATATGATAGAACAATTAAAAAAAGAAAAATCAGAAGCAGAACAGAAAGCAGATGATGAATTTAAAATTAGAAGTAGAACCCAAGAAGAGAGCAAAAAATTAATAGAAGAAAGTAAACATGAGGCTAATAAGATAATTGCTAAAGAAAATATTAAACATAATAAAAAAACTATAAAATTTATGCTAGACAAATTAACAATACCAAATTTAAAAATTAGATATGGTGAGAAAGTACCACCAAATATAAAGAAGCAGGAATTAATTGAATTAATTATTAAAAAGGAGAAATTA
>DAHXMX010000316.1 GCA_027371515.1 Neisseriaceae bacterium | reverse complement strand
ATTTTACCCATACATCTTCATCAATACTTCTATATCCTTGTCCAATTGCTTGTAATAAACTTCTGTCTTTATATGTCATTCCAAAATAATCATGTGCTATTTTATACAATGGTTCAGCAAAACTAATTTTAATAAAACCGTATTTATCAGATAAATAGTTTGCAATTGTGTCTTTACCAGACAAGGATATAGAAGTATTGATGAAGATGTATGGGTAAAATATTTATTTAAAAATAAAAAGCCCCATAATCGGGCGACTATGGGACTTTAGTTCCTTAAGTTAAAAGGCAGGGGAGAACCTTTTGAAAGAGTCATACCTAACATAAATATTAGATTGCTTTTTATCAAGTAACGAACAATAATCAATCTACTCTTTTTCCACTAGTTTCTCGTCACTAGTTACTTGTCACTAATTCCTCTCGTCACTAATTCAACCTTCACAAAAATATCAATTAATTCTCATATAATATCAATCAATTATTGTATTAAATATAATTTCTATTTAACTTATGACAAATAAAAATAACATAATATTTTCTAAAGGTGAACACATGGAGTTCGAAATATTAAAAACCGGCAAGTTTATGTCATCAAACGGACAAGAAAA
>DAHXMX010000315.1 GCA_027371515.1 Neisseriaceae bacterium | reverse complement strand
TGTCAGAATTTGTTCTTTCAAAATGAATGTTGATAAGTTTTTTTATAAGGGCTTGTCTCGACAAATTATCACCAACCGATAGTCTTATATTAACTTTTCCATATTCTTCAGGACTTCCTAAACCGTAAATACAGGAAACTGATGCAACAATAATCACATCCTTCCTCGTTAAAAGGGCCTGGGTTGAAGCGTGTCTCAATCTTTCAATTTCTTCGTTTATCATCGCCTCTTTTTCGATATAAGTGTCAGTTATCGGCATATATGCTTCTGGCTGATAATAATCATAATAAGAAACAAAATAGTGAACTGCATTATTAGGGAAAAATTCTTTATATTCCTGAGCAAGTTGTGCCGCTAAGGTTTTATTGTGGGCGATAACAAGGGTCGGTTTTTGAATTTTTTCAATTACGTTTGCCACGGTAAATGTTTTTCCGGAGCCGGTAACGCCAAAAAGGGTTTGCTTTTTCAAACCTTTTTCAATTCCAGAAACCAGTTCATTTATTGCATGCGGCTGATCTCCCGCTGGTTTATATTCGGCTTTTATCTTAAATTTATTTATCATTTATTGTTTTATATTTACTCAAAAACCCTTTCTTAAATTCATCAAAGTTCCCATCA
>DAHXMX010000314.1 GCA_027371515.1 Neisseriaceae bacterium | reverse complement strand
TTTTTTGTTCTGCAGAATATTATTCCGTAAAATTCTTGTGTTGTATCTATTATCCTGCAAAGAGTATCGAATTTATCGGAAGCTCGGACTTCGAAATATATTTGATCTGTTAATTCAATTGTTTGACCGGCTTTTTCGGCTCTAATAATTTCAGTGCTTCCCATGTATTTCTTAGCAAGTTTCAATATTCTATCCGGCATAGTAGCTGAAAAAAGCAGTGTTCTTCTTTTTGGATTAGTTTTACTCAAAATTTTCTCAATATCTTCGATAAAACCCATATTTAACATTTCATCAGCTTCATCAAGAACGGCAAATGAAACTTTCTCCATTGAAAAGCTTTTCCTGCTTAAATGGTCTATAATTCTTCCGGGAGTACCGACAATTATGTCGACTCCTTTTTTAAACATTCTGAGTTGCGTCTCATATGATTGACCCCCGTAGATTGCTGCTACAAGAAGGTTCTTATTGCCGCGTAATGAATTAATTTCTTCTGAGACCTGAATAGCAAGTTCTCGCGTTGGTACAAGTATGATAGCCTGAAGATATCCCGGTCTGATTTTTATCTGATCTATAATCGGCAGAGCAAATGCAGCTGTTTTACCCGTACCAGTTTGAGCCTG
>DAHXMX010000313.1 GCA_027371515.1 Neisseriaceae bacterium | reverse complement strand
TTAAATGCTAAATAAAATATCAAGAAGTGCCTGTCTTACATATAATCCATTTTCTGCTTGTGTAAAATAATATGCATATGGCGTATTATCAATTTCTACAGGAAGTTCGTTTTGTCTTGGTAATGGATGCATAATTTTAAGATTTGGTTTAGCATTTTTTAAATTTGCCAAACTCAACTGATAACTATCTAATACTAAATCGCCACCAAAACGCTCTTTTTGTAAACGGGTTAAATATAAGCAATCAAGCTTATCAATTACATCTTCTAATTCTAAATGAAATGAATATTCTACACCAGATTTTTTAAGATTAAACAATTGTTCTTCATCAAGTCGTAATGATTTTGGCGCAACATTGTCTGAAATTAAAGATTTTAAAGTTTTGAAAAAAATAAATCTAACTTTGCCTCACGATATTAATGGTATTATAGTTTGTCCTAATGAGCGCTGTGTATCACATTATTGTGTATCAAAATTTAAAAGTGATATTAATCGTAAAAATCAAATTTTAGTAAAATGTCATTATTGTGAAAAACAGTTTATGTTAAATGCTAAATAAAATATCAAGAAGTGCCTGTCTTACATATAATCCATTTTCTGCTTGTGTAAAATAATATGCAT
>DAHXMX010000312.1 GCA_027371515.1 Neisseriaceae bacterium | reverse complement strand
GGAGGGAATAATTAGACATAATAATGGAACTATAAAAGGATATTCAAATAACAATGATCTACCAACAATAATTTATATTTAACGTGTTATTAAAAATTTTGGTATTATATATATATATATATATATAACAACTAATTTTAATAATAATGGCAGATAAAAAGAACATTAAAAAAACAACAAAAATTAATAATAAAAAATCTCTAAATACTGGAATAATTATTAAGCCAAGTAAAATTAAAAATAAAAATATTATTTATGTTAATAATAAACCGATTGATATAGGAAAAAAATTATTTGATTTATTAATTTTATTAATCAATAAAAATAAGAGAAAATCCACAAGAAAATTAATTAATAAAATAAAAAATAGACATGAGCAGCATAGGAATGAGACCCAAGGGGATATTTTAAAAGTATCAGAAGAAATAAATAATTTCCATAAAAATCCTATATTACCTTTTTACCATCCTGTAAATAGATATAATCAAATCGAATATGAAATAAAAAACCAAATAAATGAGTTAAACAGAAAATTACAGGATAACGGAAGCAAATTATTAGAAAATAAGCGGGAACCTTCAATAAATTGGACTGCTCATAATAAAGACTCATTCGAAATATTAAGGAAAGCTG
>DAHXMX010000311.1 GCA_027371515.1 Neisseriaceae bacterium | reverse complement strand
GAGCTGAAAATGATAGGAGATATTATTTAAAAAATAGAGAAAAATTAATTAAAAAACATGTTGAATATAACAAACATTATGAAAAACATAACAAAAACAGCAATTTATGTAATAGATTTAATTATTATTGCAAAAAAGGATATTTTGATAATAGAGAAGAAGCAAGAAAAATAACAAATTATTTAATTAATAATAATCTCAGTATAAAATATATTCCTTTTGTTAAAGAATATTTTGAATTGTCAAAAATTAAAATAACATAAAGAAAAAAATAATATAGAAAATATAAAAATAGAAAATCAAAATATCAACTGCGCTATTTCTGAATTAAAAAAAATATCTTCTAATTATATAATGAATAACAAAACTAATAATGACAATAATAAAATATCTGAATTAAAAAATAATATAAACACAAATCAATCTAATGAAAATATAAAAATGATCTCAAAAAATCAAAATAACAACTGTGTAATTTCTGAATTAAAAAATAATTTGTCTACTAATTATATAATGAATAATAAAACTAATAATGATATTAATAAAATCATTCATTGTATTCTCTCCATAAAATTCACTATATATACCATTATCAATAAAACCAACCGCATAAACCTCAAAATATTTATTTACTT
>DAHXMX010000310.1 GCA_027371515.1 Neisseriaceae bacterium | reverse complement strand
TTAGCATCAGTATGAGCTGACATTTTTAAACATTCAACATCATCAGCATTTAAAACCGCACCATCACGTGCTGATTCACTGACAATACCAGTAATAAATGGATTATATGATAATGCGGTTAATAAACGCCCTAAACGATCGCGTTGAGAAAAATGTTGATCAACTAATATCTTATTTGTAAGCCCAAGCCCTGGTGCTAATACTACCATACTACCTCTAGGCATTAAACCTGGTTGTCCACCGGCAATCATATGTTCAGGGATAAAAGCAGCGCCGGCTGATGTTCCAGCCACATGCGTACCTGACTGATTTTTACGACGAATTAATTGTGCAACTGGAGTACCGCCTAATGTAGTGGATAACAATAATTGATTGCCACCAGTCATAAATATTCCTGTTGCTTGCTTGATATGCTCTAAATAATCAGGATTTGAAGCATCAGCACGTTTAATTATATTTAATGAATAAGCACGCTTTACACCAAGATTTTTAAATAAATTCACATAATTTTCACCAGTATCTGCTAATTCTGATGCAGTTGGGATAATTGCAATATAAGCATCTTTACCACCAGATAATTGTACAAACCTCTCCAGTACTCTTGGATTAGCTAACTTACTTTCACGCCCACCTATAGGGATTATATAACCA
>DAHXMX010000030.1 GCA_027371515.1 Neisseriaceae bacterium | reverse complement strand
ATTACCTGTAGATAAAGTATACTTTACCGAACATCAAACAGAGCCAAAACCACGCTATAGTGAAGCATCTTTGGTAAAAGCTCTTGAAGAACTCGGAATCGGGCGTCCATCGACATATGCAAGTATTATCTCAACACTTAAAAAGCGTGAATATGTAATGTTAGATAAAAAGAAATTCATTCCAACAGATATTGGTTATATTGTAAATTCATTTTTAACTACCCATCTCACACAATATGTAGATTTTAAATTTACAGCCAACTTAGAAGACACTTTAGATCAAGTGGCAAATGGTAAAATACAAAAACTACCGATTTTACAAGAATTTTGGAATACACTCGATACTAAACTCAAAGATATTCAAAATATAGCGCGTAGTGATATTACAACAGAAAGATTAGAAGAAAACTGCCCTAAGTGCGGCAAACAATTAATATCTCGTTTTGGACGATATGGTAAATTTATTGGCTGTTCAGGATATCCTGAATGTAATTACATGCGTAAAATAGATAAAGAAGGTAATCAAATTGAACCAAATGTCGATACAGAAATAGTAGTCGGACGAAATTGCCCTAAAGATGGTGGTGAATTAATTTTTAGAACTGGTCGTTATGGTAAATTCATTTCATGTAAAAATTATCCTAAATGTAAGTATGTAGAAAATAGTAGTAACGCCAACCAAGATGATAGCAATACTGATAATATTATATGCCCTAATTGTAATACAGGTAAAATAGTAGCTAAAAAAAATCGTTATGGCAACTGGTTTTATGCATGCAATAACTATCCAACTTGTAAAACATTATTCAATAACAAGCCAATACAAGAGAAATGTCCTAATTGTGGCTACAGCATTATGCTACACAAAACCACAAAAACCAAAGGATCGCAAAAGATATGCCCTAAATGCAACCATACAGAACAATTATCTGATTAAATATTTGACAGCTAATTTTTCGCACTTCAATTTACAAGCAGCGATACGATTTTATATGATATAATTACCGACGAAATTAGATTTATCATATATATTTCAATAAGAAAGTAATAATTTAATGAAAAATTTACGTAATATAGCAATTATTGCCCACGTTGACCATGGAAAAACAACTTTAGTAGATAAACTTTTACAACAAGCGGGAACATTTTCTGCACATCAACAAATAGTTGAACGCGTTATGGATAGTAATGATTTAGAAAAAGAACGCGGAATTACAATTTTGGCTAAAAATGTATCTCTAAATTATAAAAACACAAGAATTAATATCGTTGATACACCAGGACATGCTGATTTTGGCGGTGAAGTAGAACGAGTGCTTGGTATGGTTGATGGTGTATTGCTGCTAGTTGATGCAGTTGAAGGTCCTATGCCACAAACTCGTTTTGTCACTAAAAAAGCTCTAGCGCTTGGATTAAAACCAATTGTAGTAATAAATAAAATTGATCGTCCTGGTGCTCGCCCTGATTGGGTGATTGATCAAACATTCGATTTATTTGATAAACTCGGAGCTACAGAAGAACAATTAGATTTCCCTGTAGTATATGCTTCAGCTTTAAATGGATTTGCAACACTTGATTATAATCAAATAACTAATAATATGGAATCTTTATTTGATACGGTATTATCTCATGTAGCAGCACCTGAGACAAACGAAGATGGTAGCCTACAATTACAAATATCAGCGCTAGATTATTCAAGTTTTGTGGGACGTATCGGTATTGGGCGAATTCGTCGAGGTAAAATCAGACCTAATATGCAAGTAGTTGTTGCAACAGGTCCCGATGGTGAGCGCAGAACCGCTAAAATTAACCAAGTACAAATATTCTCTGGACTTGAACGCGCTACAGTTGATGAAGCAAGCGCTGGAGATATTGTATTAATTAATGGTATTGAAGAATTAAGCATTGGGCAAACTATTTGTGATGTAGCTAATCCTGAGCCATTAGCGATGCTCAAAATTGATGAACCAACCCTTAGTATGACATTCCAAGTAAATACGTCACCTCTAGCTGGCACTGAAGGTAAATTTGTAACTAGCCGTCAAATACGAGAACGTTTAAATAAAGAATTATTAACTAACGTTGCATTACGTGTAGAAGATACCAATAATTCTGACGTTTTCTTAGTATCAGGTCGTGGTGAACTACATCTAACTATTTTAATTGAAAATATGCGACGTGAAGGGTTTGAATTAGCAGTAGCTAAACCACATGTAGTAATGAAAGAAATTGATGGTGAAAAGCAAGAACCTTATGAGCTACTCACTGTTGATATTGAAGAAGAGCACCAAGGTGCAATAATGGAAGAACTTGGGCGTCGTCGTGGCGAATTAATCGATATGTCGTCTGACGGACATGGTCGTTCACGACTTGAGTACCGGATACCAGCGCGTGGATTAATTGGGTTTCAAAGTGACTTTTTAACTTTAACTCGTGGTACTGGCTTAATGGCTCATTTATTTGATAGTTATGGTCCGGTTAAAGCTGATATCCCAGGTCGTCGCAATGGAGTGCTTATTTCTCAAGAACAAGGTGATGCTGTTGCTTATGCCTTATGGAAACTAGAGGATCGCGGTCGTATGTTTGTAAACCCTGGCGACAAATTATATGAAGGAATGATTATTGGTATCCATAATCGCGATAATGATTTAGTAGTCAACCCAATTAAAGGTAAACAATTAACTAATATACGCGCATCTGGTACTGATGAAGCAGTACGCTTAACCCCACCAATTTTATTAAGTCTAGAGCGTGCCATTGAATTCATTGATGATGACGAATTAGTAGAAATCACACCTAAAACATTGAGATTACGTAAACGTTACCTCACTGAAAATGAACGCAAACGCAATTCCAAAAAAATCGGGTAAAAGAAACAGCCACATTTATCTCTACATATACGGTCAATTTTTGATCTAATGTGGCAGTATATTATGTGGCACAATATATCACCAAAAATTATAAGTGTGTTGGATAATTTATTTACTTATCCATTAGGGTACTGCATAATTTTTAATTCAAAACTAGGCATTACCGCAAAACAATGCTCAAAAATGTCAGCCTGTACTTCTTCATATTTATCAAAACTAGTTTGACGGCAAAATGCATATAATTGTAATGGTAAACCATACTGCCCTGGTTCTAAATGATGTACTACTGAAACAAAATCCTGATTAATATCAGGATGAGATTTCAAATAACCTAAGATATAGCTCCTAAATAATTCTAAATTAGTATATTTTAATTTACGCTTATCATTAATATAATCATCTACAAATTTAAATTGCTTTAAATTCATAATAAGCTCATCGGAACATTCTTTTATAGTATTAATATCGATTTTAATTGAACGCATAATTCTTCTGCCACCAGATTCAATCATGCCACGATAATTTTGTACCACTTCAGATATAAAACTATATGTTGGTACTGTTGAAATGGTATTATCAAAACTCTTAACTCTAACTGTCATAACTGAAATATCAATAATAGTGCCACTCACTCCAAGGCGATTAATAGATATCCAATCCCCAACACGAATAATATTACTTGCTGTTACTTGAATGCTTGACATAATACCTAATAAAGCATCACGAAATATCAGTAAAAATACTGCAGATATTGCACCAATACCTGTAAATATTGTAATTAAAGAAGTATTAGCAAGCGTAGCAACTATTATAAGTAAACCAATAACCCAAAAAAATAAAACCCCTACTCTTACATAACTATCAATAGGATAATGTTCAGAAAACTCAAAACGTGCTTCATAATAATCATTAAATGACCATAAGAATTTACTAATAACAAATAAAACTAAGAATAGTAAAACACTTAAACCAAAATAATAAAATGAATTAATAATCAATACATGATTAGCACAGTATTGCTTTAATAGTTTCAATAAACTCCAAAATATAAAACTTGAAAATAACGGCGCTAATAAATTAAAAGTTTTATTTTTAATAATAACATTTAAAAATAATATTTTAGTTCTAGCTAAATAATGCTTTAATCCGTTTAGAATTATAAAATTAGTAATATTATATACCACCAAAGTTAGCACTAAAATTAATGCCATTATTACCATAATATCAAATATATTTAAATTATAAGTATTAGTTAACCCTACTTGTTGTGCTAATATACCAGCAAAATAATTATGTAATCGATTCATATTTTATCCTTTATTTGGCACATATTTGTTTAATAATTAAACCAAGTAACAATTTAGAATCATCGGCCTTTAAACCTTTTACTACCATATCCAATTGACTTAATAAATTAAATATAGCAATTAAATGCTGATAACTCAATCTATTACTACTTTTTTGCCACAAAGCTGTAGCACTACCCCATATTTTTAATTGCTCAACTATTTGATTAAATGGTAGTTTCTTTTTTTGTAAGTTTTTAATTTTAATTAATTTTCGGATATCCTCAGTAATTAACCACATAATTAAGATTGCATCTTCAGGTTTTTCATAAATATTATGCAATATTCTTAATGCTGTAGTTATATCACCATTTAAATAAGCATTACTTAATTCATAAATATTATATTGTGAATTATTTTGATTATATTCAATGATATCTTTATTAGTAATATGCGATTTAAGTGGAAATAAGATTTCCAACTGATTAATTATATTTAATAAAATTACGGTATTATTTTGGTTTAGGCTAATTAATTCATCAATTGCAGTTGCATCAATAGTTATATTCTTTTGATTTAATTTATAGTTAATAATATCATGTATGTTATTATTAGTAATACTTACACTTAAACCGTGTTTATTAACTTGTTTAACCCATTCAAGGCCAATATCTTTTTTAGTAAGTTTATTGGTTGTAATGATTAATAATGAATAATCATCAAGCATATCTATAAGTTTGATTAAATATTGCTGATGTTCAACTGTTGGCTTAGTTTGATATTTAAGCTCAAAATAATTTTTATCATGAAATAAACTTTGAGTATTTATAAGATCAAATATTTGCTGATAATTAAAATAACGATCTACGCTATAGCTATTAATATTAGTTGGTGCAAAATTAGTTTTTAAACTAGTTACAACGTAATCAACTAATGAATAATACTCTTCATTATCATATATAAGGTATACTTTTTTTAATTTACTATTTAAAATATTATTTAGATTCATTGTTTATTTTTCTAAATGAATTTGAAAATATAATTTTACGAACCAACTGATTAGTTGCATTATTATGTAATGTATTCCATAAATCTGCTTCGCCTTGATTATTAGATAAAATAGTTGCATCATTATATTGTAAAGTACCGTTTACAGATACGTTAATTTGATTACCCAATTGAACATTATGCTCAAAAACTTTAGCTTGCACTTGATAAGTCATTAAATATGCAGAGATACGACCTGCTGCATTGAAGCTTTGTATATCACGGCTAGTTTGTTCATTATATAACAATATAACCGCCTCTGCTTTATCTTCTTGGCTTTCAATTATAGCTAAGTCATGAGTTTTAATCATAGTTTCTAGATTACTACAGATTACTACATTTTGACACTTAACAAATACAGAGTTAAATGGAAATTTATAATCAGTATTATTATATCCTCTAAGATGAAAACCACAACTAGTTAATAATACAATTAAAGGTAATAGTAAAAATTTATTATGCATATTTTAATCCTAATTTTTTCATTAAATAATCTTGCGCTGAAAATTTCTGGCCACGAGATACTGTTTTTTTATAGCTACCATCGCCTAGCATCACCCATGAGTTGCTATTATCTTTAATATATGAATTTAACCCCTCAATTATAATTCTACGTTTTATTTTTTTATCAAAAATAGGAATACAAGTTTCGATACGTCTAAACAAATTACGGTCCATCCAATCTGCAGATGATATATATAAATCATGACTGCCATTATTATAAAAGTAAAAAACACGATGATGCTCTAAAAAACACCCAACAATAGATTTAACTTGAATATTTTCAGATAATCCAGAAATACCCGGTCGCAAACTGCATGCTCCACGGATGATTAGCTGTATCTTAACACCAGCTTGAGAAGCACGATATAATGCATTAATAATCTTTGGCTCAATTAATGAATTCATTTTAGCTTTAATCTCGCCAATGCCTCCATTTTTAACATTATATATTTCACGCTCAATACTCTCTACCAACATAGGATATAATGCAAAAGGTGCTTGATACAAATAATTAAGATTTTCTGCAACTCCAACACCAGCAATCTGAGTAAAAATATTGTCTACGTCACGTGATATTTCTTGATTAGTAGTAAGTAAATTAAAATCAGTATATAATTTAGCAGTTACTTGATGATAGTTGCCAGTACCTAAATGCGTATAATAGCGTAATTTGTTGTTTTCTCTACGCACCAAAAGAAGCATTTTAGCATGTACTTTATAACCCATCACCCCATACACAACATTAGCTCCTGCAGCCTCTAATTGCTCAGACAACTCAAGATTAATCTCTTCATCAAAGCGAGCAAACAACTCGACTGACACTATAACTTGCTTACCAAGTTTAGCTGCCTTAATTAGATTTTGCACTATTTCAGAATCTTCACCTGTTCGATATAAGGTCATTTTAATTGCTACTACATTTGGATCAGTAACAGCTTTTTTAGTTAATTCAAAAACTGGATCAAAAGATTGATAAGGAGTATGAATCAGAATATCACCTTTATTCATAGCTTTAAACAAATCAATTCCTCGTTTTAATTCAGCAGGCATTCCTGGTATAAATTTAGGAAACATTAAATCAGGACGTTTAACTAACTGAATTAATTCCAGTAATCTTGCCAAATTGACAGGTATATTTACAAAATATAATTCATCACGTGTAATATTAAGCTGATTTAATAAATACTCAATAATTTTATCATTAAGAATGTCATTTGTTAATCCTAATTCCAGCCGTGAACATTCAGCATATTTACGATTATCAATTTTATTTATAACTGCATCACGTAAGTTTTCACTATTAGTAATGCTAAAATCAGCGGTACGAGTTACTCTAAATGGAAAACATCCATTAATAGTAATACCATAAAAAAAATCGCTAATGTTAAGTTTTATAATATCTTGCAATAAAATATAAGTATCTTCACCATTAATGCTTACTTCCAAAGGCAATTTAACAATACGTTTAAGCGCTCTAGGTACTTCAATAATCGCTAAATTAGCATCTCTTCCAAATTTGTCAGAACCAGATAACGATACTACAAAATGTAAATTTTTATTAGGTATTTTTGGCAATGGATGCCTTGAATCTATACTAATTGGCGTTAATACAGGTTTTATTTCATTTAAAAAATAATCATATATCCAATTTTTCTGTTCATTATTAAGTTCTGATGCAGATAATATATGAATTTTATTAAATGCTAAAGCAGGTATTAATTCATTATGATATACATTATGCATATTTGCATATAAATCAGTTACAGCGCTACGGATTAATTTTAATGCATTACTTACCGTTAATCCATCAGGTAAAATAAATGCAGGATTAGCTTTTTGCAATTTTATTAATTTTGATATATAAACTTCAAATAATTCATCACAATTTTTATAAACAATACCTAAATAATTAAGTCTTTCTAATAAAGGGACATTATTATCACGTGCTTTATCCATTACACGATTATAAAATTCTATCAAACCTAATTCACGATTTAGGTAAAGTTTATTTTTATCTATTGCAGATTCCATTTAGCTACCTAACTACTTAAATATACATTTGATGCTTTGAAGTTTGATTTTATCATAATTTGTGATTTTATGCATTGTATACACACTATTTGCTAAATGGACAGTGAAACGCTGAAATTAATTCTGGATGATATCGAAAAAACCGAATATGAGATAGCTAGATAAATAAATGAATTTAAAATTCTCAGTCAGTTTATCCCAAAAACTTGACATATTCCATAAAATATAAGTAAGTGCGTACATCGAATCCGCGTAATGTAAAAAGGCTGCAAATTTGCAGCCAATTTCTGAATACTGTATTAATTTATAGTAATACTCTTGCCTAAATTTACCTCCGCATAATGTTCACCATTAATCAATATCAGTAATACACGATAGTTCCCTTTTTCCATGTGATTATTTAAAGTTCCATAAAATCCAGCATTTTTTAAATTAATTCCATCTTTAAAAGCTTCTGCAACGTCAATCCTATCAGATGGATTAACTGGGAAAATATAATCATTTTTTTCACTGACAAATTTTATAAACATATTTGTTTTATTGGCATCAAATTGCTTGATATAAGCCCACCCTCGATAATTTAATTTATTATTTTTTAAATCTAGATTGTCTAAACATGATGCCACTGATTCTTTTGATAGTTTAGAGTAGCTTCGCAAATCTAATTTAATTGGAGGTTGATTATCGTCTATAAAAGATGATGATAATTTTAAGATAATAAAGCTTTCCGTTTCTTTAAGTGAGCCTTTAGCTGGATAATTAGGCATATCAAATGATAATTGCACAGCTGATTCCTGTTCTAAATTTGTGGGCGCAATATAATCATCGCCAAGCCACTGCATAAAATAATACAGTCTAGCCTGATTACCTACATCCAATTCAAAAAAATAATATCCGAGGAAAGTGTCATAAAGTGATTTTAAAATAAATGGCCTATCTGAATAAGAATGTTTACCTAAAATAATCAATGGTTTACTTTTAATTGAGTCACCAGTATTTGAAATAACATAGCTGTATAATTGATTAGCAAAATTTTTATCATATTCTAATCTCATATTATCGCCATAAAATAACATATTAATATATTGAGCATTATAAAAAGAACAAATAATTACAATTGACAATATAATCTTACTAATGATTTGTTTATTAAAACCGTAGCAAAACAATACCCAAATACCAGCAACCATTAAAGGAACAGGTTGTAGAGTACGTAACGGCATTGGATAACCAAAAGCTAAAGGCATAATAAACGGACTGACTACAAATAATAACATAAGTAGAACAATATGAATATTTCTATAATTAATTATTAATAAGTAGCACATATATAACATTGAACAAATTAATGTAAATAAGATAAAAAAATTAAATTTTTGTTCAATAAGAACAGTTCTAAAATATGCTTTTAGACCATATAATATAGCGGTAATATCAGCAGCTTTACTCCATTGAATGAGACTATCTGGATAGCCTGATGCAGGAATAAAATGATAAACTACAATAGATATAACTTTATACATGCAGAGTGAAGCAAATAAAATCGCAGATCCATATAATAATTTAATAATAATATTTTTAAGCGATGACGAATAATAATCATCATTACCCAATGCATTAGCTAAAACAATAAATAATAATGCTGTGATATAGTATACAACAAACATTTGATAAATACAAATGGCTAAGAGTAGATAAATGTAACTCAATAAAAATTTTGTTTTTCTATTCACCACACAGTTGAAATATTCAACAAGATAATATAAAGACAAACTAATAAATAATATTCCTACACTTACTGAAATATTATAAATGGTAATTCTTAAATAAAATGCATATATCGGAGAAATAACAAATAATAATCCAAATACTAACTGTGAATATAAAGAATTACGTTTATTATGCTGAATAGTAATCATCCAAATAAAAAATGACAACAATAATAAGCATACTGAGATAAAATCATTCCAGAATGGAATAATATGGAAATTATCAAGAAAATTTAAAATAGGAATGAGAAATCGCCCTTGCACAATCCATTGCATGGAAATTATAAAAAAATCCTGAAATGTTAATACTTCACTATCAGAAGAAATAGACCAGTTAGTTATAAAATAACCGTACCCTAAAACAGAAAAGAAAACCAACACAAATATTAATGTAGTATTTTCAAGACAGAATTGTTTTAATTTATTTACCAAACTCATTGTAACTCACCTTATTTAATATTTATTTACAACTTC
>DAHXMX010000309.1 GCA_027371515.1 Neisseriaceae bacterium | reverse complement strand
CACTTTTTGTGCCGCATCGGCTAACCCATCAGCTGGAATTAACGCCAATCCCGAATCAGCTAAAAGTTTAGAGCCGAGTTCTGCATTATTGCCTTCTAAACGAACAACAACTGGTACAGTTACATTAACTTCTTTAACTGCAGCAATAATTGCTTCAGCAATCATATCACAACGAACAATTCCGCCAAAAATATTGATTAAAATTGATTTAACCTGCGTATCAGCTAAAATTAATTTAAAAGCTTCAATCACACGCTCTTTAGTTGCACCGCCGCCGACATCTAAGAAATTAGCAGGCTGTCCACCGTATAATTTAATAATATCCATAGTTGCCATTGCAAGACCAGCACCATTTACCATACAACCAATATTACCCTCTAGAGCAACATAATTTAAATCAAATTCTGATGCCTTTAACTCTAATGGATTTTCTTGTGTTTTATCTCGCAATGCCAAAATATTTGGCAATCTAAACAAAGCATTTGAATCAATACTAACTTTTGCATCTACACAAACAATCTCACCATTTTCACGCACCGCAAGTGGATTAATCTCAAACAATGCAAAATCATTCTCAACAAAAGCTCTATAACTACCTAGCATTAATTTAACAAATTGACTAATTTGGTCACCTGTTAAACCAAGCTTAAAAG
>DAHXMX010000308.1 GCA_027371515.1 Neisseriaceae bacterium | reverse complement strand
TCACGTTGGTTCGCCCCTAAAGGCGGAGTAAATGAAGATCCAGTGGCTGGTTCTGCTCATTGTATGTTAACTCCTTATTGGAATAAGAAATTAAATAAAACCAAACTACATGCTAAACAGCTGTCTGCACGAGGTGGGGATTTAAGTTGTGAATTGCATAATAATAGAGTGCTGCTTACAGGACAAGCGCTGCCATATATAATAGGCGAGATTTACTTGTGAAATTCCAGTTTGTGTTTTCTTGAGTAGTAATTGTGGCAGAACCTAAAGAATCAATAATATATAACTGCAGCAGTGTAAAATTGGTAGTAAATTATTATAGATCATCAAATTGGTAGTCTCAGAGAGAAGAAGATATGTACTGTACGGAATGGAATGTTCATTTTATCAACAATCAGCAACCACATCAACATCAACCAAAACCATATCTGACATATCTTTAAAAAAATATTGACGTTTTGACGCAGAATCGTTTAAAATAGCTACCCCAATTAACATTGGGTTTGTTTGATGTATATTTCAGTAAATATGAGTTAAATATATGAAAAAAAATTATTTTGGCAAAGACAGTAGAAACATTTTGTTATTCCTCGTCTTTCCAACCCCAAATGGCAGATTACATTTAGGTCATATAGGTGGTCCTTATCTAAAATTGGATGTGAT
>DAHXMX010000307.1 GCA_027371515.1 Neisseriaceae bacterium | reverse complement strand
GTACTGTGGTAATTTTATGATATTATTTTCAAGTAAGATAGCATTATTAGGTTTCATAAATACAATCATATCATCAGTTGATAAATGCCAATGACGACTAATATGATACATTGCATTCGGGCTTGCTTGAAAAGTTCCAATAACCGTTCCTGTGAGTAATTTAGGGTCTATTTTATCAAAAACTAGTTGCATAGTTTTTGTACCATTTAATTCATCACCATGAATACCAGTAATTAATAATAAATTTTTACCAGGTTTTATTCCACGCGCAACCATAACTGGCACATACCAATATTGACCAATATTCATTTTAACACTTTGAAACATAAAGCGATAAATATAATTTTCCTTTAAATCATTTACATTTAAATGAGTAATTACAGGAATACCATCAATTAAATCACCACTATATATAGTTTGCTTTTAGCCATGGATAACCATTTAGTTTTATTTTATCTTGTATATCACGTGCTGTTAAATCTAATCCAATACCAATACCACCAATATAATTAATAGCTGATTTGGAATCAATATTATCTGCATCTTTATTGATATATATTACTACTTCACATTCATAATGTACGTTGACTGAGTACTGTGGTAATTTTATGATATTATTTTCAAGTAAGATAGCATTATTAGGTTTCATAAATACAATCATATCATCAG
>DAHXMX010000306.1 GCA_027371515.1 Neisseriaceae bacterium | reverse complement strand
ATAATAAAACACTTTTATGTTTTAACAATAATCCTGGTTCAATTGAAAAATAATAACAAAAATTGAACGAAAACAATAAATGGAAAGATATTTACAAACACTTTATGTTTTAACAAGAATCTTGTTTCAATTTAAAAACAATAACAAGAATTGAACAAGAACAAGAATTAAACAAAGTATATATAATAAAAACACTTTTACGTTTTCTGTTTCAACAAGAATCTTGGTTCAATTGAACAATAATAACAAAAATTGAACAAAATAAGTGGAAGGGTATTTTATGTTTTAACAATATTCTTGTCTCAATTGAACAATAATAGTTGAACAATAATGACAAGAATTGAATAATAAAAATGAATGGAAAGATATTTACAAACACTTTTCTGTTTCAATTTAAAAACAATAACAAGAATTGAGTGATATTTATGTTTCAATAAGAATCTTGTTTCGATTTAAAAACAATGAAAATAATTGAACAATATTTATGTTTCAATAAGATTTATGTTTCAATTGAACAATAATAATCTTGTCTCAATTTAAATAACATTAGAAGAATGAAACAATGATTTGTATTACTATTATTATGAAAAAAATAATATATTTTATTTCAATTGTATGATTCAAGAATATGTATTCTTTTTGGAGAAGATTTTAAAGGAAGAAGAATGAAAGAAT
>DAHXMX010000305.1 GCA_027371515.1 Neisseriaceae bacterium | reverse complement strand
TCAAAAAAAACTAATAAACTTTAGGAATGATATTCAAAATATAAATGAAAAAGTAAGGATTTATAATGAAAATATTTTAAATGAAAGACGTTTAAAAAGAAATGAAAGAGTAAGATCATTTAGAAAGAATAAAAAATTTAATGAATTAAAAGATAAGAATATTGAATATTTCAATAAGAAACAAGAAGCAAAACATAGAAGGGAATTAAATGAATTTAAAGAAAAAAGAAGTGCAAATATTTTAACCAGAAATTTTAAAAAATTTATTGATGTAGAAAAAGAATTTGAGAACTTAAACCTACTTTGAACAAAATTATTATAGGACAAACACTTAAGGAGTATAGAGAGAAAAATAAAGATAAATTAAAACAAAATTTTAAAAAATATAGAGATAATAACAAAGATAAAATTAAAGAAAATGATAAAAAAAATAGAGATAAAAATAAAGATAAAATTAAAGAAATACTTAAAATCTATAGAGATAAAAATAAAGATGAAATAAAAAGAATATAAAGAAAATAACAAAGAAAAACTAAAAGAATTTTTAAAAGAATATAAAAACAAAAAAAACGATAAACTAAAAATATATCAAAAACAATTTTATGAAGTAAATAAAGATAAACTTAAAGAAAAAGCAAAAATATATTATGAAAAGAATAAAGATAAAGTTAAAGA
>DAHXMX010000304.1 GCA_027371515.1 Neisseriaceae bacterium | reverse complement strand
AGCTCTAATTTCTGCAAAACTTAAACCAAGAGCATAAGACAAACAAATAGCTTGCATCACATTTTCGACATTATGTTTAGCAACACCATTGACTGTAATTGGAGTTTCCTTAAATGTCGCAATTAAAATCTCACTATCATCTGTTTTCCAATAAAAAGCATTATCTTTAATATAACAAACATGCTTAGCATATTTTATTAATTCTAACACTTCTAAATTTTGTAAATCACGCTGCGTTATAAGAATTTTATTGCCTGATAATATTGGCACTCTTTTAGCCAATTCATGATCATCAATATTTATAATTTTATAACCATCAGGTTTAACAGCTTCATATAACAAAGTCTTTACATGCGCTAGATCACTTACTGTTTCGATACCATCTTGACCCAAATGATCCTCAGATATATTAGTAACAGTTGCAGCACACGCAAAATCAGTAATTAAACCACGCCTAACCAACCCACCTCTTGCAGCCTCTAAAATAGCAACTTCGATATCACGATTGGTCATAACACGCAAATTACCTGTTGGTCCAGACATATCACCTTTTTCAACAATCTTACCATCAATTACTACCCAATCAGTTGAGCAGTAACCAACGATACGATTAGCATTCTTAACGATATAAGCAGTTAAGCGCACAGTTGTGGTTTTGCCATTAGTCCCAGTTACA
>DAHXMX010000303.1 GCA_027371515.1 Neisseriaceae bacterium | reverse complement strand
GTACAATAAATTGTTGCATCGTCTTTTTTTCAGTAAGTGTAATCGTAATTGCATTATGATCTTTACTTACTATACTATCGCCCTCAAAGTGTCCGTATTCTACACATTCATCAGCTATTTGCGGTCGTAACTCTATACCAACCCGGTTTGGTATTTTTGTTTTACTACCAGAACCTATCGGTTTGCGATGCTTGCCATGATTTCGTAGTAATTTGTATAAATATCCACCTTTTGCTCGATCTTCCGCAATATATTTGTAGATCGAATAACGGCTTATCTTTACACCTAACTTTTTTAGCTCCTTACTTATTACTTCGGGGAGAGCTCCGTTCTCGTAGCATATCCGCTATCAGCTTCATATTTTCATCAGTAAGTTTAGATAACTTACTTTCCTGCTTCGGGTATTCTCTGCGCACAACACTAATATCATGTGCTCTTTGTGCTCTATAAACGCCATCTTTATCACTATTGCGGTCTATTTCTCGCTTTATTGTTTGCCGACAATAACCCAGAAATTTTGCAATCTCGCTTTTCGATGTGCCTTTTGACAACATTAATTCAATTACAAATCTTTCATTTTCACCAAGATGCTTATATGCCATAATTTGACTCCAATTTTTAGTTACAAATTATAGCTCAAAATTAAGCCCTCAAGTGGTGCACCTCACCTCAGCGGATGCA
>DAHXMX010000302.1 GCA_027371515.1 Neisseriaceae bacterium | reverse complement strand
TGTATAGATGTTAATAAATATTCTACTTGTTCTCTTTCATTTTTTCTATAAAATAATATTCCTGCTGCTTTAATATTTTCTTGTTTTTCTATTCTCTCAATACATATATTTTCTTTTACTTCTTTAACTTCTTCAGTATTTTCTATAATATTATTTTTAACTTCTTCTACTTCTTTTACTACTGATTTTTTTTTATTTTTTTGTTGTGATTTTATTTGTTTTTTCTCTCCCATTATTTCTCTTCTTACTTTTCTTATATTAAGTTTTGCATATCTTACTTCATCTAACATTTTTTTAGTTTCTTCTATCATATCTTGAATATTCATATTTTCCACTTCTTCAATATCTTTAACTTCTTCAATTTTTTCTACTTCTTCAATATCTTCAATATTTTCTATAATATTATTTTCTACTTCTTCACTAATTTGATTAATCCATAATTTAATTTCTCTTGGGTATGCTTTGTAGTTATTTAAGTAAAAATGGAAAGAAAAAAATATATTATGTTCTCCAAAAATTATATATGGTGTAGATTATAATTTAGAAAAAACACACCATGTTTATGCATTTTATGATGAAAATAATGAGATCGATGTATTAACATACTACCAACAAATTAATAGAATAAGAGACGCAAAAAGTTTAAATATATTTATAAAACAAAACCCAAAAAAAATAGAGATG
>DAHXMX010000301.1 GCA_027371515.1 Neisseriaceae bacterium | reverse complement strand
GATAAGTATGGTTTTGATGGGTTAGATCAGGCTCGTCTATCTATTGTGTCTGATACTAAAGAGCGAGCATTATTATCCAGACCAGAAATATTGCAAATCACTGGGAATGATTACGTTCACGTGCAAGGCAAGTTTAAACAGGCTAAAACTATCAAGATATTTAATAAAGTTATTGCCGTTAGCAATGTATCACCATTCGTGAGCATTAACAAGTTGCATGAAACAAGCCGAATGCTATATCTACGCTTAGATACCGAGCTATGCAAACAGCGGTTTAATTTTTGGTACAAAAACCATCTTGATGGAAGCAAAGGTGACTGGAAATCGCAATTACATAAAGAGTTTGATAAATTTTTAGCTAACTGTGCCGATTATTACTTTAAATATTTGAATACTGATGGCAGCTTTCAGATACCACCAGAGTTATGGAATAAGCTGGAGGAAAACAGCATTAGCAGTTATCGTAATGTAGTTAAAACCTTTGTGGATAATTGCCTCACCCATAGTGAAGATAAGCGTATATCGCTTAAATCTGCCCAAGAAAAGCTAAAAAAGTTCACTAATGTAAAAAGCGTTACTACTGTGTTGGCAATGGAACTATACCAGACGCTGGAAGCTGAAGGCTACCGTATTGAAACCCTACAAAATAAATCAGTAAAAATCATGGCAATTATGAACTGCCAATTT
>DAHXMX010000300.1 GCA_027371515.1 Neisseriaceae bacterium | reverse complement strand
CTAAATATATACCGCTATCTCCTAATGATTCCTCCAAACGAAGAAGTTGATTATATTTAGCAATTCTATCTGAACGCGACAACGAACCAGTTTTAATTTGCCCACAATTAAGCCCAACCGCTAAATCAGCAATAACAGCATGCTCCGTCTCACCTGAACGATGCGAAACAACAGTAGTATAACCAGCACTTTTAGCCATTTCAACAGCTGCAATAGTCTCTGTTAGAGTACCAATTTGGTTTATTTTAACTAACAATGAATTTGCAATCTTATTTTTAATACCACGCGCTAATAATTTTGGATTAGTTACAAAATTATCATCACCTATTAATTGAATTTGTGAACCAAGTTTAGCAGTTAAGTGCTGCCAACCTATCTCATCTTGCTCAGCCATACCATCTTCAATTGAAATAATTGGATAATTATTGACCAAATTAGCCAAATAATCACTAAATTGTTCATAATTTAATCTCAACCCTTCCGCTTCTAAAACATAATGCCCATCTTTATAAAACTCTGAGGCAGCACAATCAATTGCCAACATTACATCTTTACCAGCAGTATATCCAGCTTTATCAATCGCTGCTAAAATTAAACCAATAGCTTCTTCATTAGAGTTAAGATTTGGGGCAAATCCACCTTCATCACCAACTGTAGTTGAGTATCCGCGACTTGCACAAATAAATTTTAAA
>DAHXMX010000002.1 GCA_027371515.1 Neisseriaceae bacterium | reverse complement strand
CCAATTGAATTTAACGCAACTTGATAATCATTATGAATATTACCACAACCTGTAATACATTCATTTACTATCACGCCATCAATACTAAGCACGGCATGTGTTTTGCTCCCACCTGCATCAATTCCAATAATCAAGATTGCACCTTTTCAATTTTTGCTATATTCAAATCAAGAGTTTTTTTACCAACCCCAATAAAGAAAATTTCTGCTGTAATTTTAGTTCCTTCAATATTCAAATTCATAACCTTACCCTTACCAAATTTAGAATGATTAATCACATCACCTATTCTAACTAATGCTGTAGATTGATTATTTAAATACACTCTCGATACTTTAGTTTCAGGATTATCTATTGTTCGATAATAATTATCCTCTTGTCGATCAAGCATTTGACTATTCATTAAATTACATAAACCAATCTTACTAATCCCCGTAATGTTATTAATTAACTCTCCAGGTATTTCATTTACAAATCTTGATATAGGCGCTGAGATACGCTTACCCCACATCAAACGACTACAAGCACGTACTAAATATAAATGTTCTTTAGCACGAGTAATTGCTACATACATTAGCCTGCGTTCTTCTTCTAACTCAAAATCAGTTCTCAAGCAGTTTTCATGAGGAAATAATCCATCTTCTAAACCAACAATAAATACCACCTTAAATTCAAGACCTTTAGCTGCATGCACTGTCATTAATTGAATATATTGCTGCTCATTAATTGCTGCTTGGTGTTCTGCTGATTCAATAACTGCATGATTTAGAAAAGAGCTAATTACATTCTCACTATCAGCCTCTGGCTTAAATGATGTAACTGCACTAACTAATTCATTAATATTTTCAATGCGTTCTAATCCGTTTTTTTTATCATTCTGATACCAATTAGCTAAACCACTATTTTCAATTAAATAATTGATAATTTCTGGCAAACTTAAACCATGCGCAATATTTCTTATTTTTTCAATCAAATCAGTAAACAATAACAATTTACTTCTTGTTTTAACACCTTCTTGTAATTTCACTGCATCATATAGTGATACTTGATTATCGATCGCTGTTTTTTGCAAATTCTCAATTGTTTTTGCACCAATACCACGCGGTGGAATATTAACAACTTTTAAAAAAGCCTCATTATCATTAGTATTTAAAATTAATCTTAAATAAGCTAAAACATACTTGATTTCTTGACGATCAAAAAACCTCAAACCACCATAAACTTTATATGGTACTTTACTTGAATAAAATAACTGCTCAAAAACTCGACTTTGAGCATTAGAGCGATATAATACTGCTATATCAGATAATGCAACACCACTATTATTTAGAGATCTAATCTCATCACAAACAAAATAAGCTTCATCTTCTTCTGTATATCCTTCATAAAGTCTGATCTTTTCTCCAATCAAATTAGAAGTCCATAATTTTTTACCAATGCGTTCTTGATTATTGCCAATTACCATATTTGCTGCACTTAATATATTAGTAGTTGAACGATAATTTTGCTCTAATAAAATAGGCTCAGCTATTTTATAGTCTTGAATAAACGATTTTATATTTGATACTTGTGCGCCACGAAATGAATAAATAGATTGATCATCATCACCTACAGCAAATACAGTATTATTATCTGATGCTAATAATTTTAGCCAACGATATTGCAATTTATTTGTATCTTGAAACTCATCAATTAAAATATGCTTAAATTGCTTTTGATAAATATTTAATATCTGCGGATTCAATAGAAGCAGTTCATAACTTCTTAGTAACAACTCAGTAAAATCAACCAATCCATCACGATTGCACCATAATTCATATTCTTTATATAAATTTAACCAGATTTTATACCGAAAATCATTATTATTCAAGTCACTACAGCGTAAGCCATTTTCTTTTTGTTGATTAATAAATTTTTGTAATTCTCGAGCCGAATAACGCTCATCATCTAAATTAAATGATTTAATAATGCGCTTTAGAATATTTAATTGGTCTTGTGAATCAAGGATTTGAAAATAATTAGGTAGTCTGGCTTGTGCATTGTGTTTAGAAAGCAATCGCAGTGCAACAGAATGAAAAGTCCCAATCCACATACCAGTGGTATTGCACTCAAGTATATCAGTAACTCGAGACATCATCTCTTTAGCTGCTTTATTCGTGAAGGTAACAGCCAAAATCTCATTACTATGTATTCCTTTTTCTTGAATTAGCCATGCAATTCTCTTAGTAAGAACACTTGTTTTACCACTACCTGCACCAGCTAATATCAAGATTGAGCCTTCATCATATGTAGCAGCTCTATATTGCTCCGTATTTAATCCATCAAGAATTAAATTAGCACTCACTCTTCACCATCACTATTCTACCTAAACTATAACTTAACTATATAGTCAATATTTTAGCATATTTAAAAAATTAATCAATATCACTAGCATAATTATTTATCTTTCTGTTAAAATCTAGCTTGATGTCCAGTTTAATTTTATTAAAATATTAATGATTAACCAACTAGCTATTATTCATTTTATAAGAGTGTTTTTATGCAACAATATCATTTTCAAAACCTATATCAAATAATAGAAAAAAATATTCAAATATCACCACATAAAACAGCTATCTATGAAGAAGATTTGAAAATCTCAACCTTAGAATTCAAAAATAAAATAGATAGTGTTGCTGAATATTTACATCAAATCAATGTATTGCCTAATGATAAAGTAGCAATACTTATGTCTAATAGTTGGCAATTTATTGTAAATTTATTTGCAATCAATAAAGTTGGAGCAATAGCTATACCAGTTAATAATTTCTTAAAAGAAGAAGAAATAACATATATTCTAAATGATTGTGAAGCTTCAGTGTTGTTTTGTTCATTTAAGTTTGCCAACGAAGTACAAAATATACTTAACAGAACCAAGGTTAAACAGATTATTTGGGTAGACGGTCACCCTGTTCTAGATCATCATAATATCGCACATCATGATATTTTAAATATAAAATCTAAACGAGAGCCATTTAATAAGCCAATAGACGACAATTCATTTATCTTGTATACTTCAGGTACAACTGGAAAGCCAAAAGGAGCAATGTTATCTTGTAAAAACATCTTCTCTAATTGTGAAGGCGCAAGAATACTTATGAATGCTCAAGAAGATAGTAAATTAAACATGCTATGTTATTTACCAATGTTTCATGCTTTTACTTTTACTGTTACCGTGATACTACCGCTTTATAGTAATAGCAGCGTTATTGTTATTCGTTCTATTGCTGGAATTAAAGATTTTAAAAAATTATTAAAACAATTGCTTATCAAGCGCTGTCGATATTTTATCGGTGTGCCTGATATTTATAAAGCAATGTCCAAAGCTAAATTACCGTGGTGTTTTCATATGTTTCATAATGTTCGTGGCTTTATTTCTGGTGCCGCACCTCTATCTGATGAAGTGAGTCGCAGCTTTAGTAATAACTTTAAACGCGGTATGCTATTGCAAGGCTATGGAATTAGTGAATGCTCGCCTGTTGTTTCATGTAATTCTCCAGAAGCCAATAAATTTGGTTCAGTAGGTAAACCATTAAATGGCTATGAAATTAAAATCATGGATGAAAATTTTAAAGAAATACCGATTGGTGAAATTGGTGAGATTTGTGTTAAAGGTGATTGTGTAATGATGGGTTATTACAAAAAACCTGAAGATACTAAAAAAGCTATTATCGACGGTTGGTTTAGAACTGGTGATTTAGGCAAAGTAGATGAAGAAGGATTTATCTATATTGTAGATCGTCTAAAAGATCTTATTATTCATAAAGGGATGAATATCTATCCTCGTGAAATTGAAGAAATACTGTGCAACCATCCTAAAATAAATGCTTGTGCGGTAATTGGCATTAAAGATGAAACAGCAAATGAGATTCCAATTGCATATGTGGAACCTAAAGATGGACTAACTATTACTGAGTCTGAAGTTAAAGAATTTTTAAAACCAAAATTAGCAGTTTTTAAAACTCCACGCAAAGTTATCACTTTAGATAAATTACCGCGTAATGCCACAGGTAAAATTCTAAAGCGTGAATTGCGAGATTTATACCAAACAAATAAACACATTAATACTTAGATTATTAATTATATTAATGACATGATGAAGAAAGTAGAAAACAATGATTAGAACTAGATTTGCACCATCACCTACTGGATTTTTACATATTGGTGGAGCCAGAACAGCGTTATTTTCATGGGCATATGCTAAACGAAATAATGGTAAATTTATCTTAAGAATTGAAGATACCGATATTGAACGCTCGACCCAAGAGTCGGTAGATAGTATTATCCATGCTATGCAATGGCTTAATCTAACACATGATGAAGGACCTTTTTATCAAACTCATCGCATGGAGCGTTATAAAGAAGTAATTACACAAATGTTAAAAGATGGCACTGCATATTATTGTTACTGCTCCAAAGAAAGATTAGATAATATGCGTGAAGAGCAGAAAGCTAAAGGACTAAAGCCTAAATATGACGGCAAATGCTTACATAATCCAGAGCCAAATTCATGTACTAATCCGGTAGTACGCTTTAATAACCCAAAAACCGGATCTGTTATATGGGATGATTTAGTTAAAGGTAAGATTGAGTTTAATAATGCTGAGCTTGATGATTTAATTATTGCGCGTAGCGATAAAACACCTACTTATAATTTTTGTGTAGTCGTTGATGATTTGGATATGCAAATTAGCCATGTAATTCGAGGTGACGACCATGTAAATAACACTCCTCGACAAATTAATATTCTAAAAGCATTAAAAGGTACCATTCCAGTGTATGCCCATGTACCAATGATTTTACGTGAAGATGGACAAAAAATGTCTAAACGTCATGACGCAGTGAGCGTTATGGATTATAAAAAACTTGGCATATTACCCGAAGCATTATTAAACTATTTAGCCAAATTATGTTGGGGACATGGCGATGACGAGATATTTACGCTCGAACAATTTGTCAATTGGTTTGATATTGATAATGTATCTAGTTCTCCAGCTCGTTTTGATATGAAAAAACTATTCTGGGTCAATGCTGAACATATTAAAATGGCAAAAAATCAACATTTACTTCAATTGATTAATGAATATTTAGCCAGTACCGGAATTAATTCATCTCAATTATATCAAAATTTGCCACACCTAGATCCTCTTTGCATCATAGAATTGGTTAAATCGCGTAGTGATAGTATAAATAAATTAAGCCTAGAAGTCGCATATTTTTATCAACCAATCAAATATTCTAATCTTGATGCAGATAAATTTCTAACACAAGATGCAATTAATATACTTAAAGCATTTAGTACCAAATTAACAACCATTACTAACTGGGAATTAGATACCATTAAAGCCATGATTAAAGAATTTTGTAATGAACAAAATATCAAGATGCCAGCATTGGGTATGCCGTTAAGACTTAAAATTTGTGGAACAACACAAACCCCATCAATTGATAATATAATTTATCTTATGGGGCGTGATGAAGTAATTAAACGTATTACTAGCTAATTATGCATATTACCCAAATAATTATTGATAGCACGCAGTTAAAAACAAATTTACGCGCTATAAGAGAATACCTGAATCGAATTAAACCAGATACTCTGCTTTGCTATCCTATTAAAGCTAACGCTTATGGACATGGTTTGCTCGGTGTAGCACAACTTACGCAAGAATTAGTAGATTATTTTGCAGTAGCTTGTGTAGATGAAGGCGAAAAGTTACGTATGGCGGGAATCACTAAGCCTATACTAGTATTTGGTGCATTTAATAGTGATCAAATTGCCGGAATGATTACTAATAATTTAGAATTAACTATTTCATCTGTATTTAAAGCTCGGCAAGTACTCGAATATTGCAGTAAACATCAAGTAACAGCTAAAATACACCTTAAAGTAGATACCGGCATGAATCGTGTAGGAGTAAGAGTTGAAACCTTACCTGAGCTACTTGAATTTGTTTTTAGTTATAACTCATTTAAAGTAATTGGCGTATACTCACATTTGGCAACAGCAGATGAGGAACAATTCTATACTCAAATACAGATTGATAAATTTAAAAAAGTGGTTCAATTAGCTAAAAAATATGATCCCAATATAATTTGCCATTTAGCAAATTCAGCCGGACTTTGTTATTTTAATGATACTTTATTTGATATGGTAAGGCCAGGTATACTTAGTTATGGTTATTTCCCCAATATTGCAATTACTGAATATCCACTAAATCAGATTAAACCATGTTTTAGTCTTAAATCAAGAGTTAATTATTTAAAAGTTGTTGATAAAGATCAAGGTATTAGTTATAACCGTAAATATATAACTAAAGCTAAAACTAAAATTGCCACTATTCCTATTGGTTATGGAGATGGTTATCGCAGAATGTTATCCAATATCGGACAAGTTTTAATTAATGGACATAAATATACTATTGCAGGCATGATTTGTATGGATATGTTTATGGTTGACATTGGAATTGATAGCACTATAAATATCAATGATGAAGTTATTTTAATTGGTAAACAAGGCAATTATGAGATTACTTTGACAGATATTTCGCTGCAGTGCCAAACAAATATATATGAAATACTATGTGGATTTAATGATAGAATACCGAGATTATATATATGAATATTTCATGTTGGAGTTCACTATGGTACAGCTTAAAAAACTTAATCTAACTCACTATATTTTTATTGGTTTAATTCTTGGGGTAATAATAGGCCATTATTTTAATACAACACTCCATACTGCCCAAGATAGAGAAGTAGTTACTGATAATTTATCTATTATCAGTGAAGTTTTTTTGCATCTGATCAAATTAATTATTTCACCTCTGGTATTGTGCTCAATAATTATTGGTATAGCTAAATTAGGTTATATTAGTTCATTATTACGCATCGGAATCAAAACCATAGGTTTATTTATATTATCTTCATTAATTTCGCTTACAGCTGGTTTAATCATGGTAAACATATTAAGACCGGGAGATGCTATGGTTTCAATAACATCTCATATGCATAACATAAGTTATAAACCTATTATCCAAAGTGGGGCAATGTCGATCAAAACATTCATTCTAGAGATATTCCCTCAATCTATAGTTGGTAGTATGGCAAATAATAATATTCTTCAAGTCGTAGTATTTTCTTTATTGTTTGCAACTGGATTAATGGCTTTAGGTAAAAAAGGAGAGCCATTAATTGAAATATTAGAGATTATTTTTCATTCTATGCTTAACATAACCAACTATGTGATGAAACTTGCTCCATTAGCAGTATTTGCATCAGTTACTACAGTCGTTACTCAAAATGGTTTATCAGTACTTGGTGTTTATGGTAAATTTATGCTGGAATTTTATTTAACAGTTATCATACTGTTAACCATATTAATATCCCTTGCTTGGCTAATATTACGTAACTCAACATTTAAACTATTGAATAATACATTGCCAGCAATTATATTAGCATTTACTACTTCGTCAAGTGAATCTGCTTATCCAAAAGTACTTAACACATTAGAAAATTTTGGTGTTTCAAATAAAACTGCGGCTTTTGTTTTACCTATTGGTTATTCATTTAATTTAACTGGTTCTATGATATATTGTTCATTTGCTACTATATTTATTGCTCAAGCTTTTCAGATTAATTTACCTATATTTACACAACTTACAATTCTTAGTATGTTAATGCTAACCTCTAAAGGAATGGCTGGAGTTCCACGTGCATCATTAGTAGTAGTAGCAGCGACATTAGTTCAATTTAAGATTCCTCAAGAAGGATTAGTATTATTACTTGCTGTAGATCATTTTTTAGATATGGCTAGATCAGCAACTAATGTAATTGGAAATGCATTATCATGTGCAATAGTTTCAAAATGGGAAAAAGAAATTTAAATACAATTTTTTTTATATTTGTTGTTATATTGGATATAACCCAATAATATGTATCTATAGTTGATATTTTTAATGTCAAACAATAAAATCTTGATATTTTATGTCACCATACTTGAATTTATAAAAAAATTCTCTCATGAGATATATGTCATTGCATTACCGTCAATGGCATTAACTTTTCAAGCATCTAGATCTGAAATATCAAATCTATCAAGTTATTTTCTAATCGGAGTATTTATAGTACAGTTTTTGATTCCAATATTAAATAGTCTACTTTACTATAAACAAATGTTAATTATATTTTCGATAATATATTTTATCGGTTCAGTGCTAGTAATAATTTCATCTTCTGTAGCACTTTTAAAATTTGGAATTTTTTTTATTGGTATAGGAATTGGGCATGCATCAGTTTTAAGCAAATTGTTAGTTTATACAGATAATCAAAATGATGAATCAAAAGCAATTGTTGGTTTTGCATTAATTGCTTTTTTCTCTACTTGGGCACCAGCTTGTGCAATATACATCGGAGGTTATATCGACCACTTGCTTAGTTGGCGATATATTTTTGTTGGATTATCAATTATTGGTGTTTTCTTATTATTTATGACAATAAGAATAAATAATATACCACAAAATAAAAATAAGCTACCCCTATATAAGTTACTAAATGGCTATCTATATTTATTAAAAAATAAACAACTTATAATTTTTCTATCTGGGTTATCTGTATTAACTAGTGGTCCTATAATATTTTACATTAATGGTATTTATTTATTTAAAGAAGATTTTAAATTACCTTTATTTTATTTCGGACATGTACTATTTATCTTAGTCGCATTTAATTTGACTGGTAAATTAATTTCAGCTAAAGTAATAAACTATATAACAGATACTAAGCTACTTGCAATATATTCAATTTTACTATTTATTATTGGGATTACCGGTAGTTATTTTGCTACAATACATTATAATCATACAATGCTACTAGTTATGGTGAGTTTATATATGATGGTTCTAGGTGGAGTAATCTCTATATCAAGAATCTTCCTATTCAAACAAAGTAATGATTACACTAGCTATATGTCAAGCCTGATAAGCTTTTCTTTTAGTTTAATTACCGCCCTAGCTACTCATCTTAATGCTAAATTAAAGTTAGTTGGTGCTATCTCAGTCTCATTGCCGTTTCTAATTATTTCTATAATATTTTTAATTTGCACATATATCGGTATATACCACCACCGGCATATACCGACATACAACTAACATTCATTTGAAAAAATTAAAATAATGTAGCCTATATTATGCGTTCATTAACACAATAGCATTATCCAACATACGATTAGAAAAACCCCATTCATTATCATACCAACTAAATACTTTAACTAAATTACCGGATACTCTAGTTTGAGTGGCATCAAAAATTGATGAATGCGGATTATGATTAAAATCAATCGATACTAATGATTTAGTATTAACGCTTAAAACACCTTTAAACTTACCATTAGCTGCATCAATAATTGCATTATTTATTTCTTCAACTGAAGTTTTACGTTTAGCAGTAAATACTAAATCTACCAATGACACATTAGGTGTTGGCACACGAATAGCTAATCCATCAAGTTTACCTTTTAATTCAGGAAGCACTAAACCAACAGCTTTAGCTGCACCTGTTTTTGTGGGAATCATAGATAAAGCTGCAGCCCGTGCACGATGCATATCACTATGATAATTATCTAATAATACTTGATCGCTAGTATATGAATGAATTGTAGTCATTAATCCAGTTTCAATACCTACTAAATCATTTAAGATTTTAGCAATAGGTGCTAAACAGTTAGTAGTACATGAAGCATTAGAAATAACAGTCATATTTTTTGTTATTAATTGATGATTAACTCCATGAACAATGGTTGCATCAACATCTTCCCCTCCTGGAGCTGATATAATTACTTTACGAGCACCTGCTATAATATGTGCACTTGATTTAGCTTTAGAAGTAAAAATACCTGTACATTCAAATACCACATCAACACCAAGCTCTTTCCATGGTAGATTAGCTGGGTTTTTTTCTTCTAAAAATTTAATTTTATGACCATCAATTATTAAATGATTAGCATCATACTCTACTTTAGAGTTAAAATAGCCATGAACAGAGTCATTCTGAGTTAAATGAGCCTGAATTTCTAAATTACTACCGATATTATTAATTGCAACAACCTGAATTTCATTAGTTCTCTTGTTTTCATATAATGAGCGTAAAATTGCTCTACCAATTCTACCATAGCCATTTATTGCAACTTTAATTGCCATAATCTATATTCCTTTTTTAAATTACTAACTTTCCACATTTTAACACAAGCATAAATTAACTAGTTTAATTTTTATTATGCACCGCGCATTATATTCTGCATATATATATATATATATATATTTAAAAAGTACAAGTACAACATATCACATTACTAATAACTAATAATACATAATGTGTTATAATGTAGTTGTAATATTTTTTAAAGGATGCCGATCATGTTTAAAAAAGTTTATGTACCGATTGATAATTCAGATATATCAAATCTAATATTAGATGATGCATTGCAGTTTGCAAAATCAAATAATACTGCATTAAGAGTTGTTCATGTGGTTAATTTAGAGCAAATTACCTTTGGTATTGAAATGGTTGGAGTAATTGAATTAAAAAACACTTTAATTGATATTGCTAATAAATTTTTAGATCATATTAAAAGCAAAATTGCCGCATCAGGAGTTAATGCTGAAGTAGCGTTGCTTGAAAATTACGGCACAGATTTAGCCAGTATGTTAGTTGATGATGCAAGCACTTGGGGAGCTGATTTATTTATTTTAGGTAATCATCATTTAGGTTCATTTTCACACTTTATTACTGGTGGAGTAGTGGAAAGCATTGCACATCACACAATCATCCCAATACTTTTGATTACTAAGCATAAAAAACTAAAAGGATAAAATCATTAATGGTGCTTAATTTTAAAGACCATTCACGTACTGCATATATTGGATTTAAATACATATACCCCGTAGTATCCAGACGTGCTGAAGGTGTATCTCTTGGTATTAATCTCAACCCGAACAATGCTTGTAATTGGCGATGTGTTTATTGCCAAGTAGATAATTTAATACGTGGTAAACCAGATGATATTGAATTAGAACGTTTAGAATATGAATTAGATCATATGTTAAATTTAATTATTAATGGTGATTACATTCGTTTAAATGCACCACCTAATTTAGCGCGTTTTAATGATATTTGTCTATCAGGTAATGGTGAATCTACGCTTTCTAAACAATTTTATCAAGTAATAGAAATTGTTGAAAAATTAAGATTTAAATACAAGCTAGGGAATGAAGTTAAATCAATATTAATCACTAATGGTAGTGAAATAGATCGAGTTGATATACAAAACAGCTTAATTAAATTACAACAATTAAATGGTGAAATATGGTTTAAATTAGATCGTGCAACACCAAGTGGTATTAATCAAGTTAATCAAGTTAATCTTGATGTTAATAGTATTGCTAAACGTTTATTAAGCGCTTGTCAAATAATTACAACTTACATTCAGACTTGTATGTTTAGAATAGAAGGACTAGACCCATCACAAGATGAATTAAATGCTTATGTTGAATTTGTAACTCAATTTAGATCTCAAATAAAGGGTGTGCTTTTATATTCAACAATACGTAATCCAGCACTTCAAGAGGGGCATAATGTTTCATCAGTTAGTCTAGAATTTTTAGCAAATCTTGCAGCTAAACTACAATCTAATAACATAAAGGTAAAATATTATTTATAACAACTATGATTTCTAGAGAATTTAAATTAAAAACTATTAAATATCTATTTAAAATTGGTGGCAAAATTACTCCAAAACTGATTGCTAGATTTGCGTATGGTAGTTTTTTTGCTCGTCCATTTCGTAATAAACCATTACCAAGCGATACAGATTTAATTCAGTTATCCCAAGTGCTTAATCTAAAATTCGAAAATAAAAATATGCGCGGTTATTGTTTTGGTAATGGAGCAAAAGTTGTTCTGTTAGCACACGGATGGAGTAGTCATGCCTTAACTCAACGTAAACTTATTATGCGATTATTAGCAGAAAAAGATTATACTATTTATACTTTTGATGCTCCTGCACATGGTAACTCAGATGGCATAACTACTAACGGTATGCAATATAGAAGATTTTTACATAAATTAATTAGTATCTACAAACCAATTATAGTAGTAGCTCATTCTTTAGGCGGTATCTGTACTTTGACAGAATTACCTTTTATTGACAATTGTAGCGTGAATAAAGTTATTACCCTCGCAATACCAGTAACCAGTCAAATGATGGTAAGTAAGTTTATTGAACAAGCAAACTTACCCACTACAACTCATCATCATTTTGAAAATATAGTTCAAAAGATTATGAAAATTGACCATAATAAATTTAATTTAAAAAGATTATATCCTAATGGAATACCTTATAATGGTCTAATTATTCATGATACAAATGATAACGTAATTCCATACACCGAGGGAGTGAAATTAGCTAAAATATGGCCAACAGCCAAATTTATTACCACACACAATTTAGATCACTCCGGTGTATTAAAAGATGACCATTTGATTAGTCAACTTGTTGATTTTATTAAAAGCTAAACTCATTAAAGTTAGTATTTATTACTTAGCATTTACTGGTTTATTAACTAATGTATATGCTACGCTATCAATGTTATAAATATCATTTCTGAATTGTAAAATACCACTTTCATTTACCCATGCTGTTTGATATACAATATATATATTTATTGGTTCAGATAAATAGATTGCTTTATTTTTACCTGTTTTAATAGTACTTAATATTTGGTCTCGCGTCCAGTTTGATTTATCAGATAATAAATATGTCGCTAAGTCAATAGGTTTACCAATTCTAATGCACCCATGGCTAAACGCACGTTTTGAATGCTTAAACAACTCAGGATCTGAAGTGTCATGCAGATAGATTCCACAACTATTAGGAAATATAAATTTAACCTGTCCCAACGGATTGCTTTCACTTGGTATTTGTCTAAACTTATATGAAAAATTTGATTCACTTATACTTTTCCAATCAATTGTAGTTGGGTCAATCGGCGGTGTACCATAATTAGTGAATACCTCCATATTGTGGTTGTATAAATACTTTGGATCGCGCTTTAATTTCGGCAAAATTTCTTTTATCGCAATACTATTGGGTATATACCAATATGGATTAAAATCAACATACCGAATTGCACTACTTAGTACACAACTTTGCAACTTTTGATCACGTCCTACAATAACAGGCATTGATAATATCATTTTATTATCGTCAAATACCGCTAAAGAATAATCAGGGATATTAACTAAGATATACTTTCTACCTAAATCATTAGGTAATAAACGAATACGTTCCATATTTAATTCTATTTGTCTAGTACGCATTTCAGCTGACACATTAAGAGCTTGTAAAGTACTTTGACCAACAATGCCATCTGGATATATTCCATGGCTTTTCTGAAACAGCATTACTGCTTTTTTTAATGATTTATCAAAAACACCTTTTTGTTTGATTGAATTAAGTTCACCAGTGATTAGCAAACGTTCTTGAAGTAATTGCACTCGCTTAGATTTATCTCCCAATTTTAATTTTGGTCCATTAGGAATAGTTTTCCATCCTCCATTAATTACAATTTGTTGATAAATAGCAAGTTTATCTTTTAGTTTTTGATATTGCGGATCAGTTGGTAATAATGAATTAACAATATCATTTATATTATTTTTATTTATTTCGTTAAGTTTAGCAATTAAATCAATAGAATGTTTATTAATATTCCAAGTTGGATAAACTTCTTTAATATTAATTTGACCATAAACCAACGTATTAGCATACTGAAAAAATAAATCAGTAAGACTTGCGTCTAAATTAGCTAAAATAGCTGACCTATCGCTACTTTCTTTACTATTATTATACTCAGTTATAAGCTCTTCTACATTATCTAGCGTGTAATTATTTGAATTTATTCCATCTTTATAAGAATCTTTAATAATGGCAATCAATGACTCTGCATCTTTTTTGATATGATTATCCTGCACCCAAATAGGAATTGCATTGTTTTGAACATAAAACTGCTTAGTCAATGCACTTCTGCATCTGCTATTTTTATTGCACATTGGTCTAAAAAAGTTGCTATCAACTATATTGGCTTTCAGTTGCTCTTCAACGGTACTTGCATATATATGATTAGCTAAAATCAATAAGATTAAAGATAAAAAACGCAAACCATATTTGATACTATTCATACTATTATATAAGTCCTTGAAACTAGAAACCGATAACGTTATTATCGCAGATTAAAATTACTTATGTTAAAATATTCATGTTAAATATGATAACTAATTTACAACAAGGAAAGTGATTATGCAAACAAATACAGATCGTCCAATCTCATCGGTTGATGAATATTTGTTCCATGAAGGCAAGCACTTTAGCGCATATAAATTTATGGGCGCACATAAAACAACAGAAAATAACCAAGAAGGTGTACGTTTTACAACATGGGCACCAAATGCAAGTCGTATTTGTGTAATTGGTGATTTTGATTATTGGCAACACAAAGATGAATACTGTATGCAACGAATTAGCGATGCTGGAATCTGGAGTGTTTTTATTCCAAATGTCCAACATGGAATGAAATATAAATTTGCGATTACAAATAAATTTACTAATCACACCGTATATAAAAGTGATCCCTATGCAGTTGCATCTGAATTACGCCCAAATACTGCATCGATGATTAACTTTAATACAAAATATCAATGGACTGACCATGAATGGCTACATTGGAGAGAACATAATAATCACTATACAAGTCCAATTAATATCTATGAATTACATTTAGCTTCATGGAAAACTATTAATGGTCGCTTTATGACTTATGAAGAGATAAGTGAGATACTACCTCAATACATTAAGTTTATGGGTTATACTCATATTGAGTTGATGCCACTACATGAGCATCCATTAGATGCGTCATGGGGATATCAAGCAACTGGGTATTATTCAGTCAATAGTCGTCATGGTAGTGCACAAGGGCTAAAGCATTTAATCAATAAATTACATATGGCAAATATCGGTGTAATACTTGATTGGGTGTCAGGACATTTTTGTAAAGACGAGCATGGGTTAATTAATTTTGATGGCAGCGCATGCTATGAATATCAAGATTATTGGAAAGCTCACAATAAAGGATGGGGAGCGCATAATTTTGATTTAGGTCGTAATGAAGTCAAATGTTTCTTAATCTCCAATGCATTATATTGGCTCAAAGAATTTCATATTGATGGCTTAAGAGTTGATGCAGTTTCTAACATGTTATATTTAGACTATAATCGTGAATACGGTGAATGGCAACAAAATATATATGGGAATAATCAAAATTTAGAAGCAATTAATTTTCTTAAAGAATTTAATTACATAGTAAAGCATTCAGTACGTGGAGCAATTACAATTGCTGAAGAGTCTTCGTCATGGCCACAAATAACCACACCGGTTGAATATGGTGGAATGGGATTTGATTTTAAATGGAATATGGGGTGGATGAATGATACCTTAAAATATATGGAGTTAGATCCAATATATCGTAAATATCATCATAATAAGATTAATTTTTCTATGCTTTATAATTATTCAGAAAAATTTATCTTACCTATATCACACGATGAAGTAGTCCATGGTAAAAAATCCTTGATAAATAAAATGTATGGTGATCTATGGAATAAGTTTGCATCCTTGAGGTTATACGCTACCTATATGATTGGTCACCCTGGTAAAAAATTGTTATTTATGGGGTGTGAATTTGCACAATTTATTGAATGGCGTGAATACGAACAACTTCAATGGCATATTATTGATGAATTTCATACTCATAAAGAAACCCTAATGTTTTTTAAAGAGTTGAATCAGTTTTATTTAAACCACAACGCACTCTGGACATTTGATTATGAACCTCGAGGGTTTAGCTGGATTGATGCAGATAATAATGAACAAAGTATTATTTCATTTGTTCGCCACGGATTACATCGTTATGACGATTTAATTTTTATTATTAATTTTACTCCAATAGTATATTACGATTTTAATATTGGCGTTCCTGAAGCTGGTAGTTATATTGAAGTATTTAACTCAGACCGTCTTGAGTTTGGCGGTAGTGGTCAAATTATTAGCGACAAATTATTAACGCAACCTGACTCAAGTCATGGTTTTCATCAAAAGATAACACTTAAAATTCCACCACAAGCAGCTATAATATTAAAGTTAACTGATTAGATTAAAGATAATAACCGTATGCCAGAGAATAAAATAATAATCCTATCATCATTAGATATTTTGCCTATTAATTGTAAGGTGGATTTTATTGCAGTATTAGAAAAACCTAATTACATTCGTGAAAAATAATCTCAGGAAATTGGTCGATCACTCCTAATAATGACGCAATAGTCTTTGAAAACCAATCAATCATCTTGCTAGAAAATATTGCCGATCTTAAACAAATTACTATACATTTCGAATCATTTGATAAGCAATTCATTACCAGTAAAACATTAAGCATATCAACAGATAAATATAATGGACACTTAGTTCATTATATTCGTAATGATAATCAATATAAGGGCAGTGATTACACTAGGGAATTTTGGACCTACGGATTAAATCAAACTCCATGTGTAGCTAATTTTAACTTTATCACTGATTTTGGTATGTGCAGTGTAGTAAATAACAGTAATGTTATTGTGCGTAAAAAAACGTGGGGGCAATTTTGGTCCAACGATTGGGCAGAACAAACTATATCATTTAGTTTAGATCAAAAAACAAACAACTACTACATTATCGATGATAACGATAAAATTTACACAACTTTGGCTGACGTTATAATCAATACTAATCCACGCATACTATTTGCTGTGATGGATAATAAAGACAGTATTAATGTATATCTATCTCATCCAGCACCGTTAGATACAAAATTTATGTTATATATTAACCATACTCTACAAAAAAACACATTAATTGAATTTAACGAAGATAGAACCAATTTTAAACTAATACTGCAAAATATTCAAATAATTGCTAATGATCTAATTGAGATAAGAGCTTCAAATACATTTATTCGCCATAAAGTATTATTACGTAATTATTTAGATAATTATTATTATCCATCATCTGACATGGGAATAGTATTTGATAATTTACATATTCATTTACGTTTATTTGCTCCAACAGCAAATAGCGTAGAGATATTAATATATGATAACTGGGATATTGATAAAAACTCTTATATGGATAAACAATCGCTTATCTATGACGCTACAACTGGCACATACTCAACTAAATTAAAGCGCAACCAGTATGAATACAAATATTATCTATATCGTTTATCATTTACAGAAATTGATTTGGCAGGTAACACATATACTCGTACTACTTATGTAGTCGATCCATATGCAGCAGGTATTGCTGTCAACTCAAGTCGCGGAGTATTGCTTGATCTTAATGCTCCAGAGCTTACACCTATTGGTTGGATGCAAGATTGTAGCCCAAAACTCAAAAAAATAGAAGATACGATTTTATATGAAATGCATATTCGTGATTTTACGATTAACAGTAATAGTCGAGTTACTAAAAACACCAACGGAAAATATGTTGCTGCTGGTGAGGCTGGATGTGGTTATATAGATGAAAAAACTGGAACTCGCGTAATGACAGGTCTTGATCATTTAATAGAACTTGGCATTACTCATGTACATTTATTACCTATTGCTGATTTTGGATCTATTGATGAAAGTAACATCACATCACTTGAACGTAATTGGGGATATGACCCTGAGCATTTCAACTGTCCTGAAGGTAGCTATGCTACAAATCCATTTGATCCAATAACTAGAATTAAAGAGTTAAGACAAATGATCCATAACTTCCACAAAAATGGTTTACGTGTAGTTATGGATGTAGTTTATAACCATATGTTTAATACCAAAACCTTAGATGACATAATTCCTAAATATTACTTTAGAAGTAACTACATAGGTAAATTTACCAACGGCTCTGGATGCGGCAATGAATTAGCTACTGAGCGACCAATGGTACGTAAATTTATACTTGACTCAGTTAAACATTGGATACTTAATTACAAAATTGACGGTCTACGTTTTGATTTAATGGAGCTAATCGATTATACCACAATTAAAGAAATTGTTAAGCAAGTTAAAGATATCGACTCCAATTTCCTAATTTATGGTGAACCTTGGCGTGCTGGAGATACTCCATTAACAACTGGCACATATCGAGGCAGCCAAAAAAATCAAAATTTTGCGATTTTTAATGATGTATTTCGTGATGCGATTCGCGGAACAAACTATCCATCAGCTGGATTTATTAACGGCTCACAACACGATAGTAAAACTACAGATTTAATAATCGATGGTCTGAAAGGTTCTATCTATTCTTTAACTAGCTTTGCACATGAAAGTATTAATTACGTCGATTCACACGATAATTATACCCTATGGGATCAAATCGAAAAAAGTCAATTCCCCACATTAGAAAATGGTAATTATCAACAAAATATTCCAGATGATATTTTCAGTAATTACTTGGTGCGCCAAAATAGTCTAGCGTTAGGTATTATTTTGACTTCATTAGGTATACCATTTATTCATGGAGGCTCAGAAATGCTTAGAACCAAACAAGGTGACCATAATAGCTATAAAAGTAATGACTTAATTAATGGCTTTAATTGGTTCAATAAACTTACTTACAAAGCATTTTTTAATTATATCAAGGGATTAATTAATATTCGTAAACATCACCCAGCATTTAAAATGACGGAAAAAAACATGATAGAAAATCACCTGCATACCTATCCAGCACATAATAATACTTCTGGAGTAATAATCAATCATTTTAAAAATCACGCTAATGGTGACAAATGGAAAGATATTTTAATAATTTATAATGCAACTAGCATTGATCAATATGATATAAACGATTTCATTCCAAAATTATCAACCGGCAAATGGAAATTAGTAGTCAATCACGAAAAAGCCGGAATTAACACTATAGCTAGCTACATTGATGGGCATATTCCAAAACTGCGTTCGCATTCAATGATGATAATTCATAGTTAATATTATTAACCCATTAAAAAATACCCAGCATCCACATAAATAGTCTGCCCTGTCATACCGCTAGATAGATTATCAATTAAAAATACACTCAAATTACCAACTTCATCAATACTAACAATACGTTTCATAGGACTATTAGTTACAGCATGTTCAATTAAATCATCAAAATGATTAATTCCGCTTGCAGCTCTAGTGGCAATAGGGCCAGGAGAAACTGCAAAAACTCTAATATTTGATTCAGCTAACTCAGCAGCAAGATATTTTACCGTGGTTTCAAGACAAGCTTTAATTGGTCCCATTATTCCATAATTATTAATTACTCTATGTGCTCCCAAATAAGTCATTGTCAATATACTACCGCCATCTGGCATAATTTTTTGTGCATACCGGCAACATGATATTAGTGAATAACATGAAATATTAATGCTTTTAGTAAACCCATCAGCAGTACAATCAGTTATTTTACCATGCAAACTATCTTTATCAGCAAATGCCATTGAATGAATAATAAAATCTATTTTACCAAACTGCTCTTTCACATAATCAAACAGTTTTTCTATACTTTTTTCATCAGAATAATTAAACTCAACTAAATCAATATCTCCAAGCTTATCACAAGCTGCTTTAACATATGAATAAGCTTTCTGTGATTGATAAGTAGCAATAATCTCCCGGCAACCATGTTCATATAACGCACGTAAGCAACCATAAGCAATACTAGAATCATTGGCTAAACCAATTATTAACCCTTTTTTTGTTGATAAATTTTCTGTGTTCATAATTTAACTAATCCTTACAAATTATTTCTAACGAACGAATAGTACCATAAATATAATAAAATAACAATAAAATTCTTTTACATTTACAACCAATTATTTCATTTTTAGACCCAGAAAAGGCCTTGGATTTTTAACACCCAAATGAAGTTGTAAACAAATATTTAACTAGATCTTATAAAAAATTGTCGCAGCTTACTTAACAATGGGCGAAATAAGATACAACAAAAAAATTATATACATGTTTATATATGTTAAAATAACCAATGTTATACAAAATACAAAATTATTCTTAATTTTAAATGTAAAGGCTCAAAAATGGAATACATAGAGAATAAAGTTTTTGCAGATATTAATGTTGGAGATAATGTATCTTTACAACATACATTAACAAGTAAAGATATTGAATTATTCGCTATTATGTCCGGTGATGTTAATCCAGCTCACGTAGATATTGAATTTGCTAAAAATGATATGTTTCACGGAGTTATTGCTCATGGGATGTGGGGTGCTTCGCTTATCTCTAGTCTATTAGGTACTAAACTACCAGGTCCAGGTACAATTTATTTAAGTCAAACATTAAATTTTCTTCATCCAATTAGATTAAATGATGTGGTTACTGTTACTGTTACTGCCTTAGAAAAACATGAAGAAAAACATATTATTGAGTTTGAGTGCAAATGTACAACTCAAGATGGAAAAGTAGCTATTAGTGGAGTTGCTAAAGTAATAGCTCCAACTGAAAAAATAAAACGTGAACGTATTTTAATGCCAGAGATTAATTTATCTCAGCAAAAAAATGATATCTTAACCCAAAAACTGCTTGCTATGAAAGAAAAAGAAAAACCGCTAATAACTGCGGTAGTTCACCCTGTAGATAAATTATCTCTTTTGGGTGCAGTAGCTGCCGCCGAAGATGGCATTATCACTCCAATATTAGTTGGACCACGAAAAAAAATTATTGATTGTGCTGCAAATGCTGGAATCGATATTTCTAAATACAAAATTATAGATACGCAACATAGCCATGAAGCAGCTGATGTAGCCGTTGCATTAGCAAAAGAGAATAAGGTTGAAGCATTAATGAAAGGGAAACTACACACCGATGAGTTAATGGCTGCAGTCGTAAATAAACAAACTGGATTACGTACTGAGCGTAGAATGAGCCATGTATTTGCAATTGAGATTGACGGCTATTCTAAACCATTATTTTTAACCGATGCAGCACTTAATTTATTTCCTACTTTAGCAGAAAAAATAGATATTATACAAAATGCTATTGATTTATTTAATACCTTAGATATGGGTAGTATTCCAAGAGTAGCAATAGTTTCTGCTGCTGAGACCGTAAATCAAAAAATCCCTTCAACATTAGATGCTGCAGCATTATGTAAAATGGCCGACCGCGGACAAATTAGTAATGGTATTCTAGATGGTCCACTAGCATTTGATAATGCAATTTCAAGTGAATCAGTACAAGTCAAAGGTATTAAATCAAATGTAGCTGGGAATGCCGATATAATTGTTGTTCCAGATATTGAGTCAGGTAATCTACTATATAAACAGATGACTTATGTATCAAAAATGGAAGCAGCAGGAATAGTGCTAGGTGCAACTGTACCAATTATTTTAACTAGCCGTGGTAGTGATATATTATCCAGAAAAGCATCAAGCTTATTAGCTCTTATTTATGCACGGAGAAAAAACATCAAATGACTACTCATCCAGTAATCCTGACTATTAATAGTGGCTCTTCAAGCATTAAATTTTCTTTATTTAGTGATGACGAAATTTGTACCAATCTTTATTATGGTAACATAGATATTCATACTGATAATAAACAATCTATTTTACGCATTTTTGATGCAAAACATAATAAATTAAAAGATGAAGTTATTCAAAGCATCGAATATACTACTTTATTTCACACAATTATTAATTGGATAGATACCGTTGCAAAATTAGTTAGTGTTGGACACAGAGTAGTACATGGTGGACAATACTTTACACAACCTGTCATAATAAATGAAACAATTATCAAACAAATCGAGGAATTGATTCCATTAGCCCCACTACATCAAATACATAATGTAGAGGCTATCAAAATAATTGCTAAACAATATCCACACATAAAGCAGTGCGCATGTTTTGATACTAGTTTTCATATAACTCAATTCTATTTAGCAAAACTGTTTGCATTACCAAGAGATTTAATTGATGCCGGAATTATTCGCTATGGATTTCATGGCTTATCATATGAATATATTGCTTCCGTACTTCCTAAATATATCGGTGAAATAGGACATAAAAAAGTAATTGTACAACATTTAGGTAGCGGTTCTAGTGTATGCGCTCTTAATAATGGTAAAAGTGTAGCTACCTCTATGGGTTTTACTGCCTTAGATGGTTTAATGATGGGTAGTCGCTGTGGTTCATTAGACCCAGGAGTAATATTATACTTATTACAAGAAAAAAAATATTCTGCAGAATATATATCGAAAATATTGTATCATGATTCAGGATTACTTGGTGTTTCTAATGGAATAAGCAGTGATATGCGTGAATTAATCACTAGTAACAATAAATATGCAATTGAAGCTATTGAATTATTCTGCTATCGTGTGGCATGTGAAATAGGTTCTTTAAGTGTTAGTTTAGGTGGATGTGATGCTATAGTTTTCACAGCCGGAATTGGTGAACATATACCAATTATTAGACAAAAAATTTGTGCTTATCTAGAGTTTTTAGGAATAAAACTAGACCCAATAAAAAATGATCGCAATGAGATAATAATAAGCGACTCTTCAAGTTCAATTATTGTAAGTGTAATCCCCACCAATGAAGAATATATGATTGCACATCATACTAGGAGTATATTACAATCTAAGCTATAACTCAAAATTTTTAATCTAATTTTACAAAATTAGGGCATGTCCCACCATTGAGTACCCAATGATATAGTTCACTCATCATCTCAGCAATTTTACCCATTGAATAATTGTCTTTGATTAATTTGTGACCATTTGCGCCCATTATTTTTAATTCCGCAGTAGATAAAGACATTAATTTACTTAACCCATTCTTAATACTATCTTCATTACTATCTACCCATAACCCAGCATTTACTTCTTCTAGTATCTGCCACGGTGTTCCTTTTGTTGTAATAACTGGAACTCCTAAGGCTAATGCTTCAGCTATACCCATAGCAAAATTTTCACTATAACTAGGTAAAATAAATAAATTAGCATTAGTATAAGCTTGCAACTTAGCATCTCCAAATAGAGGTCCTACAAAATTAATGCGCTCAAGATTGAGATTTTGCACTAACTTACTTAATTCTACTAAATAATTATAATTATCAGGACCCACAATATTTAATTGCCAATCAAGAAATACATTTTGTAATTTTTGCCAAACTTTTAATAATATATCCAAACCTTTAATTGGATGTATTCTACCTAAAAAAAGTAGCGTTTTATATTTAGATTTTGCTAATGATGATTGTGGCTTAAAATTATTTAAGTCAATACCAAAGGGAATAATTGCAACAGGCTGCTTAAACCCCATACGACGAATATCATTATACTCCGATAATGCTGTAGCATGAAAACACACCGAATGTTTAATAGCTGGATATTGTATTAACGGCCAAAATAACTTTTTAATTTTAGATCCATGATTCATTGCAATACTAGATAACATACCATGCGGTGAGGTAATTAAAGGAATATTGTATTTTTTGGCAATCCATCCAGAATATACATTTGACATCATCCATAAACCGTGATTATGAATTATTTGGATTTCACCTTTACTAGCTTGTTGCTTCATCCAATTATACATTTCTGGAGAGCGACCAAGTTTTTTAGGATATTTATTACTAGGAAAACTTTTTGAAAAACAAGGTGCTTTATCTCCTGCATAATCACAATTAAGTAATAATAAATTATGATTTTGTTTGTAAATTTCTTCGTATAGTCCAACTACTGACTGTGATACGCCTGAAGCCTCATCTTTAATTGAATGAACT
>DAHXMX010000029.1 GCA_027371515.1 Neisseriaceae bacterium | reverse complement strand
TTTAATTCTAACTCTAAATTTTTTAATTCATCGCCTAATTTTGATACTTCAGGCGACCAACCTATTTCTAATTTCTCTTTGATATATTTTATAATTTTAGGCTTTTCTATCTTTTGACATTTATGCTTACGCTTCCTAAATTTAACAACTGGTAAAATACGGTTCTCTGGTACCCATTTACTGCATTTAATATAGTTAATTGCCCTATAGATCGTGGACCTATGTTTCCCTATTAATTCCGCTAACTCATATACCGTTTTACTCTTTAATGGTAGCAAGGTATTTGTAAATTTATTCACCTTATGATGCCAGATAGTGCATAATTCTCCATAGGTTAGATGTTTATACATTTTCAGTTCCTTCAATTCTAATTTTGTTATTGAAATTGTAAACTGAAACATCTAACCTTTTCTATTTATTTTTTGTCGCACCTTATTTTACAACTTGCGAATTACTGTTTGATTATTCATATATGGGCGCAATGCTAATGGTATTGTAATTGAACCGTCGGTATTTTGATAATTCTCAAGTACTGCGACCAAAGTGCGACCAACCGCTAAACCAGAACCATTTAATGTATGTACCAACTCATTTTTACCTAATGTATTTTTATAACGCGCCTGCATACTTCTTGACTGAAAATCGGTCATATTTGAACACGAAGAAATTTCACGATAAGTATTTTGAGATGGAATCCATACCTCTAAATCATAAGTTTTAGCAGATGAAAAACTGGTATCTCCACTACATAATAAGACCACTCTATATGGAAGCTCTAACATTTTTAAAATATTTTCAGCATGATTAGTCATTTCTTCTAAAACTTGAAATGATTGTTCTGGCTTAACAATTTGTACCATCTCAACTTTATCAAATTGATGCATTCTAATCATTCCACGCGTATCACGTCCATAACTACCGGCTTCACTCCTAAAACATGGTGAATGTGCTACAAACTTAAGCGGCAATTCATCCATATGTAAAATACTATTTGCAACTAAATTAGTTAATGGCACCTCGGCAGTTGGAATAAGATACATATCTTCATCATTATGCTTAAGCTTAAATAAATCCTCTTCAAACTTAGGTAACTGACAAGTACCATAAACAGATGCACGATTTACCATATAAGGCACATAAACTTCCGTATAACCATGATTATTAATATGCGTATCTAACATAAATTGAGCTAATGCCCGATGTAATTTAGCAATCTGATTTTTAAGCACTACAAAACGACTACCAGAAATCTTAGCCGCAGACTCAAAATCTAATTCTTTATTAATACTATAACCTAAATCCACATGATCACAAATAGTAAAATCAAAAGTACGCGGCGTACCATAACGACGCACCTCAACATTGTCATTTTCATTCATACCATTTGGTACTGATTCATGCAATATATTTGGTAAGTTATACATCCAATTAGTTAATTCATTTTGTACTTGATTTAATTCTAACTCTAAATTTTTTAATTCATCGCCTAATTTTGATACTTCAGTCATTACCAAACTAACATCTTCGCCTTTACTTTTGAGTATTCCAATTTGTTTAGAAACGCTATTACGTTTAGCTTGCAATTCCTCTGTTTTAATTTGCAACGACTTACGCTTAGCTTCCAAACTTATAAAATAATCTTTATCTAATTTAACTTTCTTATTCAATAAATTAGCACTTACATTATCAAAATCATTTCTTAATAAATTAATATCCAACATAATTAAATACCTACCTTTTTCTTTTATGACGCTCTGCAATTACTGCAGCAATATCTTTTAGACTAACTTTTTTAACATGCATTAGAACTAACATATGATAAATAAGATCAGTCATTTCACCTAAATATTCATCTTGAGTTTCAGCCAGTGCTGCAATCACAACCTCAACACCCTCTTCCCCGACCTTTTGAGCTACTTTATTTAACCCTTTTGCAATAAGCTGATTAGTATAACTATTATCCTGTGGATACAATATTCGCTCACTAATAATTTTATCTAAATAACCAATATGACTAAGCGGTGGTAACTCATGTTTTTGAAAACAAGATAAACTACCAGTATGGCAAGTAGGTCCAACAGGATTAGCAAGAATTAAAATTGAATCTTCGTCACAATCTAAAAACATATCAACAACATTTAAAAAATGCCCTGATGTCTCTCCTTTTTGCCAAATTCGTTGCTTAGTACGACTATAGAAAGTCACCTTGGAACTAGCTAAGGTTAAATGTAATGCCTCTTCATTCATAAAACCAACCATTAAAACTTGTAAAGTATGATTATCTTGAACTACTACCGGTACTAATCCATTTAACTTGGTAAAATTAATTTTTTTTATATCTTGTATCACCTAAATATCCTAAATATTTTCGTTTTATAAATTAATCACATCTAACTGCAATACCTTTTGCTTTTAAATAAGTTTTAAGCTCTTTAATTTGAATAATATTGTTATGAAATACAGAAGCTGCTAATGCACCTGTTACATTGGTGCTGCTAAACACATCATAAAAATGCTCTAAAGTACCTGCACCACCTGAAGCTATAACCGGAATATTAACTAATTCAGCAATGATCTTGCATTGAACTAAATCATAACCTTTACGTACACCATCTTGATTCATACAATTTAACACAATTTCTCCAGCACCAAGATTATATACAATCAAAGCCCAATCTTGCATTGTATGCTTAGTTAGCATAGTTTTGTTAACATCACCAGTATACTGCTTAACATGATATACACCGTTATGCTCATAACTATCAATACCAACCACTACACATTGTGAGCCAAAACGCTTAGCAAATTCAGTTACTAAATTAGGGTTTTCTAAAGCTGGTGAATTAATTGATATTTTATCCGCACCATTAGCAAGCACATTCTCTGCATCAGCTAATGTTCTAATACCACCTGCCACACAAAATGGAATATTAATATTACGCGCAATATCACTAATCCATTTTTTATCTACTTGGCGCTGATCACTACTTGCTGTAATGTCATAAAACACTAATTCATCAGCACCACTATCAGAATATCTTTTTGCCAACTCAATAATATCACCAACTACTTGATGATTTCTAAACTGCACTCCTTTAACTACTTTACCATTTTGTACATCAAGACATGGTATTATTCTTTTTTTTAACATTTATCATTTCCAAGGATTTAATTTGTAAATAATTGACTAAGCTCAATCATACCTTCATATATAGCCTTACCTACTACTACTCCATATACACCAATCAACCTCAATGCTTCTAAGTCTTGATATGAACCAACACCACCTGAGGCTATTATTTGTAAATTAGGATAGTTAACTTTAATTTGACGATATAGCTCTAATGAAGGTCCAGTCAACATACCATCAACACTAATATCAGTACATAAAACATACCGTGCATTATTATAAAAATCCAACATTTCCCAAACACTATACTGACTATTATTTTGCCAACCATGAGTTTTTACCATTGGAATACCATCTTGATTAAACTGACAATCAAGTGCTAATACTATTTTATCTGCACCATATTTATCAATCCACTGATAAACAGTATTACGTTTAGATACAGACACACTACCAACAATAACCCTATTTACTCCATGACTAAATAATAATTCAATATCATCTTCGGTTCTAATTCCACCACCAACTTCAATTAGTAACCCACTATTACTTGCTAAATCCTTTAATAACTTTACTTGTACAACATGACCAGCTTTAGCACCATCTAAATCAACAATATGAACCCAACTCGCACCAGCTTGGCTAAACTGATCTAACATGTCATGCGGATTTTTATTATATACCTTAGCTGTACCAAAATCTCCTTTAGTAAGTCTTACACACTTACCATCACATAAATCTATAGCTGGAAGAATAATCATTTTATTTCACTAACCTAAAAAAATTAGCTAACAATTTAGCGCCAACCTCACTTGATTTTTCAGGATGAAATTGCATACCATAAAAATTAGCATAATTAACTATTGCAGTAAAATCAACTCCATAGTTACAAGAAGCTAACGTATATTCATTAATAGGTGCATAATAGCTATGCACAAAATATACATCATTATTTAATTTAATATCAGCAAACAACGGATGATTTACATCAAAAATTAAATTATTCCAACCCATATGTGGAATAATTAAATTCATATTATCAGGAAATTTATTTAATCTACCAGGTATAATACCCAAACATGGTACATTATCTTCTACTGAATATTCATATAATAATTGCATACCTAAGCATATTCCAAGTACTGGTTGTTTGAGCTGACAAATCACATCAGTTAACCCGTTATTATTTAATTTATTCATTGCAAATCCAGCACTACCAACTCCAGGTAATAATACTACATCAGCCTGTTGAATTATGGTTTTATCAATGGTTAATTTATAATTAAGGTTTAATCTATCTAACGCATTCAGTACTGATTTAAAATTAGCACCACAGCTTTCAATTACAGCAACATTCATAACATACCCTTTGTTGAAGGTAAAATATCATTATTACTCTTTTGAATAGCTAAACCTAAAGCTTTCGCAAACGCTTTAAAAATACCTTCAATAATATGATGCGTATTATAACCACTTGCTTCAATATGAATAGCTGCCTTTAAATGCGTTGCTAAACTTAAAAAGAAATGTTCAACCATCTCAACAGGAAAATCTCCGACCATAGGGGTAGTATAATGTACCTTATATACTAATATCCCACGTCCACTTAAATCAATCAATACTTCTGCTTTTGATTCATCCATTGGAATACTATAACCATAACGATTAATTCCTTTTTTATCTCCTAAAGCATTACATAATGCCTCACCTAATACAATAGCTACATCTTCAACTGTATGATGATAATCAATATGCGTATCTCCATCACACTTTAATTCTAAACTAAATCCACCATGCTTGGCTAATTGCTCTAACATATGATCAAAAAAACCAATCTTAGTATGAATCTTAATTGGAGAGAATTTATCTAAATTAACTTGAGCTATAATCTCAGTTTCATTTGTTTTACGAACTACTAATGACCTACGCTCTTGAATATTTTTTGTAGCTATATCTATACCAAAAGTTTTTAATACCAAATTATTCTGCTCAGGAGTACCAATTGAAATACGCAAAGTATTTGGAATATCTTTACTTCTATTACGTACTACTATACCATTATTTAAAAATTTTTTATACCATTTGCTCGCATCATCAAATTTTACTAAAATAAAATTAGACTCACTTGGATACACTTTAATAAATGGTAATTTAATTAAATGCTTATAAACTCTGTCTCGTTCCAATTTAAGCTCTTTAATTCTTGAGTTAGTTAAATCAAGACCAAAAGGTGATAACATTTGATTAATTACTCTAATACACGGCTCAGCTAATGGATAAGGAGGTAATATCTTTTTTACTAACTGAATAATTTCGGCATGAGCAATTAAGGTACCAACTCTAACACCAGCAAAAGCATATGCTTTAGATAAAGTTTTCATAACTAAAATGTTAGGATACTTATCCAATAAACAAGTAGCTGAATTTATATTTGCAAACTCAATATAAGCTTCATCAACCGCAATTAATGTATTAGGTAAGTTTCTTGCAACATCTTCGATTACCTGTAAATCCACTATATTACCTGTTGGATTGTTTGGTGTACATAAAAACACTATTTTAGTAGTAATATCAACATTATTTATGATATCTTCAGAAGTAATTGCAAATCTTTTATCCTCATCTAAATGATATTCATACACTTTAATTGCAGATATATCAGCTGCTACCTTATAATAACCAAATGTAGGCGGTGTAATTAATATACTATCATTATAAGGTTTACAAAACACACGGATAATTAAATCGATTATTTCATCCATGCCACGCCCAACTAATATCTGATTAACATTAACACCATATATCATAGCTAAGCGATTAAGTACAGATTTTGGCTGTGGATCAGGATAACGATTAGCATTAGCCAGTTCAGGAGTTGCTGGATATGGAGTATACGGATTTTCATTAGCATCTAATTGTACTAAGCCAATAGCATCAGCCAGTTCACTTCTTGCAGAGCTATATGCTGCCATATCCCAAATTTCTTTACGAGCTATACTATATAACCAATTATTTATTGACATTTTATTTACTTTAAATTTTTTAAACGAATAGAGACCGCACGTCTATGTGCATCTAAATTTTCCAAAATTGCTAAATTTCCAACTGTAGTGCTAATTCTTTTTAAAGCATCAGCAGTGAAACTCTGAAAAGAAATAGCTTTCATAAAATGAATTGTATCTAAACCGCTATACATATGCGCATAACCATATGTTGGCAATACATGATTAGGTCCGCTAGCATAATCACCAACTGATTCTGGAGTATATCTTCCTAAAAATACTGAACCTGCATTATCAATCAAATCAAGATAATCTATTGCATTATCTAAGTGAATAATTAAATGTTCTGGCGCATATAAATTAGACACCTCAAAAGCTTGGTTTATATTATCGACAATTAAAATCTTACTATGTTCTAAAGCTGATTGTATTATATCTTTTCTTGACAAATCATAGAGCTGTTCTTTAATATCATCTAATACTTTATCAACTAAATTAACATCGTTAGTTACAAATATAACCTGTGCTGCTGGATCATGCTCTGCTTGAGCTAATAAATCGCTTGCTATAAAATTTGAATTTGAATTACAATCTGCAATTACCAACACTTCTGATGGTCCTGCCGGCATATCTATTGCTACTAAAGCATCACTATTTAATACTTGTATTTTTGCCTCTGTAACATAACAATTACCTGGTCCAAATATCTTATGTACTTTAGGTATAGTCTCAGTACCAAAAGCCATTGCAGCTATTGCTTGAGCACCACCAACTTTATAAATATGCTCAATTCCTAAATAATGTGCAGCAAATAAAATTGCGCGATCAATTTGCCCATAACGATTTGGTGGAGTTAACAACACTTTAGTTTTACATCCAGCAACTATAGCAGGCACTGCAAGCATTAATAATGTTGATACCAAGGGTGCGCTACCACCTGGAATATATAATCCAACCTTATCAATTGGACGATACATTTTACCTAAATTAATCCCATCATTTTCAAAAGAAAACTGATTTGGTTTGGTTTTGGTATGATATGCTCTAATGTTATCAATTGCACTAATTATTGCATTTTTATATTTATCTTCTAAGCGCAAAGCTTCATCTATCTCACTTTTTGTAACGTGAAGATTAGTTATTAATACTTTATCAAAACGCTCTGTATATTCTTGTAATGCACGATCTCCATATTTACGCACATTCCCAATAATTTGTTTAACATTTGCAACTATCTCTTCGTTATTAATAAGTTTACATCTTTTTAAAGAATTGCTTTTTTCAATATCAGTTAATTTATTCCAATATAATACTTGCATTTTTATTCCATCATTTTATCGATTGATACCACCAATATAGAAGTAGCACCAATATTTTTTAATTTACTAATTGTATCCCAAAATACATGCTCTTCACATACCACATGAAGAGCCACCTTATCTGGATGACCGTGTAACTCTAATACAGTTGGCGCTTCAGCGCCAGGTAAAATATCTCTAAGTAGCGGTACATTTTGCTTATCAATATGTAACATTATATACTTGCTATTTTTAGCTTTAATTACACTTTGAAACCTAAAAACCAACTCATCTACACGTGATTTTAATTCAGGCTTTAGGTTTTTATGTCCAATCAATACAGCCTGACTTTCAAGTAATACCTCCATCTCAATTAAGTTATTTTCTTTCAAGGTAGTACCAGTTGATACTAAATCACAAATCGCATCAGCAATACCAATCTTAGGAGCTAATTCTACAGAACCATGCATAACTAAAATATTGGCTTGAATATTATTAAGTTTAAAAAAATTAGCTAATGTTGCTGGATATGAAGTAGCTATAGTAACGCCATTAAGATCAGATAAGTTTTTAATGTTACTATTTTGATTTATAGCAATGCTTAAACGACATTTAGCAAACTTAAGAGGCGCAATAATCTCAACATTTTTATTTAATCCAGCTAATTGATATTCAATAAATAAATTCTCACCAACTATACCAACATCACTTGCACCGCTATCAATAAAACCCGGAATATCATCATCGCGAATCATTAAAAAATCAGTAGCTAACTCATTAGATTTTATTAAATAATGATTTTTAGCAGGATTTAAATTAAAATTACATTTATTTAATAACTCTATACTACCATCTGATAATTTACCTGATTTTTGTAATGCAATTCTTAATCTTGTAGTCACTTATATTATCCCTATAATTATTGATTTATAATACTTAATATTTGTTGGTGTAATTCTCTATTAGCTGTAGCTAATACTTGCTGGTTAAAATTATCCTTATTGATTTTTTCTCCTTGCCAATTAGTAAATACACCGCCAGATTCTTCAATAATAACCTGTAATGCTGCAATATCATAATAACCCAAATCAGACTCTAAGATTACATCAATATGCCCTGCTGCAAGTAATCCATAGCTATACGCATCACCACCAAAACTAGTTAACAAAACATGTTTTTGTAGTTTCTCAAAGATTTGTTTTTCATATTCAGTTTTAAACATATATGGTGTTGTTACATTAAAACGTGCTTGTTCAACATTATTTACCAATGAGGTTTTAAGCTTAACACCATTAAGCCACGCACCATATTTACTAATACCAACAAATCTATCATTTAGCACTGGTTGATCAATAATACCAATCACTGGAGAATTACCATGTAATAATGCGATCAATGTAGTAAATAATGGTTTACCAGATGAAAATGCTACAGTTCCATCAATTGGATCAATAACCCAAGTATAATTACTGTTATTATTATCATTATTGATAACATCATTATATTCTTCACCCATAATATTATGGTTCGGATAATGAATTTCAATCCAATTGCGAAGAGCTAATTCAATCTCACGATCCGCAATAGTAACAGGAGTGTGATTTAATTTGTTCTCAATATCGATATTAGTTCTAAAATATTTAGTACTAATTTGACTAGCAATATCAGCTAATTTAATTGCAGATAAATAAAATTCATCATTTGATTTTTTTAACATTTTATTAAGTTTATTAATATTATTAGTATTTTAGTATATATTACTATGAATCAATCTATATCTCATTGGCGCACCCAACAAGGATCGAACTTGTGACCTTCAGTTTCGGAAACTGACACTCTATCCAACTGAGCTATGGGTGCTAATAGCTTTAATAATTAAATATTAATTATTCCAACCGCCAACAAAAATAGGGTTAGATGTTTTACCGCCAAAATTAAAATTAAATGTAGTTGATAAGTTACCATTTGTACTAGTAAACTGAACAATTATAGGCGGACAAGTGCCACTAGTAGCTGAATTATTTGCAATGTAAGTATTACAATAAGCTACTCCAGATTCAAAAAGAGTGGCATTAACAAAACTTGAAAATGTAGATTGTTGTGGAGTATACCCAACAGATAACCCTTTTCCACCGCCAGTATTATAGGTAAGTATTATCTGACACATACTTTCATAATTTAAACTACCACAATTAGTGTTACCAGTTGTGGCAGATATAGAGACAGGACTAGTACCAAGATTAGTACCAGCATTACAACCATATAAACCATAAAATAACCCGCCAATAACAGCATATAACGGCATAAATTTCAATTGTCGCATCATAATATAATACCTTTTCTGATCTGATGTTTATATTAATATTAAATCAATTCTAACTAATTAAAAGCTAATTATAACATTATAATAACACAACAAAAATAAATTATGTAACTTTTTGCTTTGTACTTACTAAACGCCAAATCAAACATATTCCATTACGGTTAGATTTGATTTAAATATACAAAAAAATTTATTAATATGATATAATCATAATCCAAAGTTTAAAATAACCAATTGTAAACTAAAAAGGATTAATATCATGCAAAG
>DAHXMX010000299.1 GCA_027371515.1 Neisseriaceae bacterium | reverse complement strand
TCAAGGGGTGCCTATACTGGAACTCCATCAATATTGTGTTTTCATCTATGAGTGGAAGGATGACGGCGGCGTCAGGCTTTAATACCCTGAACATGAAAGTATCCCTGCCCCTTATTTTGACTGTTTTCTCCCTTATGCTGTATGGCCCTCTCCTATATACAATCCTTTCCAGAACAACCACCGGCCTTTGCTACCAATGTAAAGTGGGGCTATCTATAAATACTTTTAAGTTAAAAACCCGATGCCGGGGTTGTAGCGTAACTTGGCAGCGCGGCAGGCTCCAGATGATTATTTATTTGAGCCATATGGCAGTGATGAGTATCTGGAATCCAAAAACCAAACATGAAGTAACCTGCATATCAGGGTTCAAATCCCTGCAACCCCAAACCTATTTTGCCGGCTGCAAAATCAGAGTTCAGTTTTTGGAACTAAAATGAACACCTCAACAACGTGAACGGGAAATCCTATACTGTTTACGGGTGGGGATGCCGCTTCATGCGAATTTTCAAGATATGAGCGTATTTTTAAATCTTTCCATTCTATTATTATCAGGTTGGTGAACCTGCCATGGGTATATAATGAATACCTTGTGGGACCACCAGCCTCAGGATAGGTTGATGATAGTTCCATATAAGTGTAACCGACAGAGGCGTACATTATCGCCCCTATCACCCACGCCAGAAGACTGCCGGGAC
>DAHXMX010000298.1 GCA_027371515.1 Neisseriaceae bacterium | reverse complement strand
TATAATTATATAATTTTGTATTATCTTTTTTTGATAATGTTAAATGACTACTAAATCTTTTATAAAAATTAACTGAACTACCAATATAGAAAAAATTATTTTCATTATCTCCAATTTTCTTAAATCCATAAATAATTGCATTTGGATATTTATATTTTTCTGTATGATCAATATCAATATTCATAAATTCATTAATCTCATCATTAAAATTATTATTATTTGTTATACTCAAATTAGAAAAATCATTAATTAAACAATCCATCACAAATTATTTATTGCTCTTGCTATTGTAATCATTAAACATCTTATAATTTTATATTATTTTAAAGTTAATTTTTTTGAGTAATATTTATTTATTTTTATGTCTGTTGGAGGTATAAATTTTATTTTCAGTATATTAGTGATAATTTTCCACTGTATTAAATATTTTTCATATGTAACTTTTGATAATGTAAATTTTAGATATTTATTTATTTCTGATTTACCTATAATCTGCATTATTCTTGAAAGTAGAAAATTCATTTTAAATGTATATTTTCTATTTATTTTATTGATATTTCTTTTAACATTTAAATACAAATCACAAATTTTATATTTATCTCCATTATCTAATTTCTCATTTTTATCAATATCATAATTAAAATCATTTATAATTTTTATTATTTTTATTATTTTTTCCTCTGGTTGCCATATTAATATAAATTATTAT
>DAHXMX010000297.1 GCA_027371515.1 Neisseriaceae bacterium | reverse complement strand
CTTTCCACTAAAATACCACATATTTTATTTTCTTGATTTTGATAAATATCATTTGGCCATTTGATTTTATTGCTAACCTTATATTGTTTAAATAATCTATTTATAGCAACAGCTACAATTAATGGAAATAATTCAAAATTATAATGTTCTTCAAATAAATATAAAAACGAAACAGTTATATCAATACCAACACGACTAAACCATTTATTATTAGCTCTTCCACGTCCTTTGGTTTGTAATTCTGTAACTATAACTGATTTATTGGTTAATTGACTTAAATTTTCCAAGACATAAGTATTAGTTGAGGATACCTCTGGTATGATTTTAACTTGATAATCGTCATGTTTTACTTTTTTTAGCTGTTCTTGAATTAATTTTATATCTAACCAAGATAATTGCTTAATTAAATAATATTGATTATTTTCATTGGTTTTAATGAGTTCACTATCAAGATTTTGAATCTGACCTATTAATTCTAATGCCTCACACCAACTTAATGAAAATAATTCCTTAATTTCACTAATTTTTTTTGGTTGTTGCAATGCTTGAATACAATTAATTATCTTAGACATGATTAATCTTTTTAATTATTTTAGTAGTTGATGTATCATATAAAAAATGGTATTGAGTATACACTACCACCATTATTTATAATATCCTTACTCCCAACTATTTTATCAACACTCCAGTCACCACCTTTAACTAATACATC
>DAHXMX010000296.1 GCA_027371515.1 Neisseriaceae bacterium | reverse complement strand
TGGATTACCAGCTGGAATGAAATTCCCATTTTAAAGCTGTTGTTAGCACACTAATTGGTGTGCTATTACTGGATTTTTATTATTTGAGCTAACTGGCGATATTTTAGTTGAGGTTGAATAAGAGGTTGAATAATGCAAATTCTAATTACTGGAGCGGAAGGGTTTATTGGTAAAAACTTAAAGTTTCGCTTGCAAGAACTTGATAACTACAACATAAAAACCTTCTCAAGGAAAGATAATGCAGATAGCCTGAGTTCTCTAATTGCAGATGTGGACATTATATTCCATTTAGCTGGTGTAAATCGGTCGAAAGATCCTCAGGATTTTATTAGTGGTAATTGTGAGCTAACATCAGAAATTATTGCAAATATTAAAAGAATTGGTAGATCGATACCGATTGTTTTAACTTCATCAACGCAAGCGTTAATGGATAACATTTACGGTAGGAGCAAACTTGCTGCAGAAAAAATGTTAAAAGCATTTAATCAAGAATCTGGTAATCCAATATTTATATATCGCCTGTCAAATGTATTTGGTAAGTGGGCAAAACCAAACTATAATTCAGTGGTTGCAACATTTTGTAATAATATTGCTAATAGCTTGCCGATACAAATTCATGATCGAACAGCAAAACTTAAATTAGTATACATTGATGATGTTATCGATTCATTTATTGATTTAATAAACACAATTTATAGTCAAAATCAACAATATATTGAAGT
>DAHXMX010000295.1 GCA_027371515.1 Neisseriaceae bacterium | reverse complement strand
CCAGATTAAACCAGACATGTTGGTGCTACTACAGGAATATTTGTTTGAAGTAATACATTTTGAGTAAGGAGAAAGACCATTATTTACTGGAAGAATAAATAACGCTATATATGCCAATATCAGAATTATTAAGATTAATATAACTCCAATACCTCCGTATTTGACTGCTTTATTGTGACCCCTGTTAGATGAGTATCTGAAGGTCTTTATTTTTTTGAATTATTAAATTTTAATTTATTCTTATTTATAATATGAAAACAATAAAAATACTCTCATGGAATGTTAACGGAATTAGAGCCATCCATAAAAAAGGATTTTTAGATTGGATATCAAAAGTTAAACCCGACATCCTTTGCCTTCAAGAAACAAAAGCACATGAAGATCAATTGCCGGAAGAATTAATAAATATCAATGGCTATCATTCATATTTCTGTTCAGGTGAAAGAAAAGGCTACAGTGGAGTTGCAATTTATTCTAAAGAAAAACCTATAAGCATTAAAAAAGGATTCGGCATATCTGAATTAGACAATGAAGGAAGGATTTTAATTGCCGAGTATCCCGGATTCTTTTTATACAACATATACTTCCCTAACGGGAAAGCAAACCCGGAAAGATTAAAATACAAAATGAGATTCTATGACGCCTTTCTTGATCATGCTAATGAGCTTAAAAAATCAGATTCGAAGATTATTTTCTGCGGAGATGTAAATACAGCACACAAAGAAATTGATCTT
>DAHXMX010000294.1 GCA_027371515.1 Neisseriaceae bacterium | reverse complement strand
AAAAATTGAAAGATGAAATTTTTATTTATTTTTTGGTTGAGTGTGTTTTTTTTTCAATTTTTTTTTAATTTTATTCATACAATATTTTTTCTGGTCTTTTCACCTGTATTCTCGGTCTTTAACACCTATGCTCCACCAAAAAAACACACTCAACCAAAAAATAAATAAAAATTTCATCTTTCAAATTTTTTTCTTTTTTCTCATTTGCACAATTATTTCAATATGCTTACACGCTGTTTAAATTGTTTATTTTTTTTTTTTTCAATTTTTTTCATTTTTTTTTCAATTTTTTCTTACATGTAATTTTTTGTGGTCTTTTCACCTGTATTCTCTGTCATTTGCACCTACTAAGCCACCAAAAAAAACTCTTCACAAAAAATAAATAAAAATTTCGTCTTTCAATTTCTAATATATTTATCACTTACATCTCATTTTTTGTATGTTTATACGCTGTTTAATGCTTTTTATAAATTTTTTTCACTTTTTCTTTCAATTTTATTTTTATTTTTTTGACATGTAATTTTTTTGTGGTATTTTTACCTGTAATCCAAGTCTTTCTCACCTACTAAGCCAAAAAAAAACATATCCAACAAAAAAATTAAAAAAAATTTCATCTTTCAATTTTTCTGTTTTTTTTTACTTGCATCTAATTTTCTGTATGTATATACGCTGTTTAATTTGTTTATTTTATTTTTTTTTAATTTTTCTCACTTTTTTTTTTCAATTTTTTCTTACATGTATT
>DAHXMX010000293.1 GCA_027371515.1 Neisseriaceae bacterium | reverse complement strand
CAAGAAATGCCTGGTAGTTGGTGGAAAGACTTTAATCAATGGTTGTCTGCTATTTCTGGTAAACAGATTAAAGCTGTTCAAAAGCTTGGAAATGAAATGTATCCTGCTATAGTAGATGCACCTGGTAATTATGTACGGGCTAAAGCGCTTTCAATTATTGAGGCTGAATCAATTTAATTTTATTATTAGGAGAAGTTTAAAATGTTGGATGTTGTTATTGTTGCTGCTAGAAGAACAGCAATAGGTAGTTTTGGTGGAAGTTTAGCTAAAATTTCAGCACCAGATTTAGGTGCTACGGTTATTAAAGCATTAATGGAAGATACTGGCGTTAAATCTAATCAGGTTTCAGAGGTAATTATGGGACAGATTTTAGCAGCTGGTTCTGGTCAGAATCCTGCTCGCCAAGCAACTTTAAAAGCTGGGTTAGATAAAGAAACTCCAGCTCTTACAATTAATCAAGTGTGTGGTTCTGGGCTTAAAGCGGTTCATCTGGCTGCACAGGCTATTGCTTGTGGTGATGCTGATATTGTGATTGCAGGCGGCCAAGAAAATATGTCAGCAAGTCCTCATGTATTGATGGGCTCACGTGATGGTTTTAAAATGGGTAATACAACTTTAGTAGATACAATGATTCATGATGCATTAACTGATGCATATAATCATTATCATATGGGTATTACTGCGGAGAATGTTGCTGCTAGATTTAATATTACTCGTGAAGAGCAAGATCGCTTTGCGGTTAGTTCACAAAATAA
>DAHXMX010000292.1 GCA_027371515.1 Neisseriaceae bacterium | reverse complement strand
TGGCAATGCTGGCTGCAGCAAGAATAGGTGCTGTGTTCTCCTTCGTGTTGCTTTGGGTATTTCTCTCCAAACCTCATCAGGGTACGGATAGCGGTAGGTGAAGTGTAAATAAGGTTAACTCTGTATCTCTCTATTATGGCCCAAAGCCTGTCTGGTGCTGGATAAGTTATTGAGCCTTCATACATTATGGAAGTAAGGCCAAGGAACAAGGGTGCAAAAACAATGTAACTGTGTCCGGTTACCCATCCAATATCTGCAGCACACCACCATCGATCATCATCTCCAGGATTGAATGCCCATTTAAGTGTGCTTGCCACCCATACAGCATATCCACCATTCCCATGAACTGCTCCCTTTGGCTTTCCAGTTGTACCTGAAGTATAGAGGATGTAAAGCGGGTCATTGGATTCCATCCATTCAGGTTCAACATATACTGATGAATCCTTGTTTACATCATGCCACCATACGTCTCTTCCCTCGTCAATCTGAATGTCAGAGCCAGTTCTCCTGACTACCACCACGGTATTAACCGTGGAGGTCAATTCAAGAGCTTCATCAATGATTTTTTTAAGCTCAATCACTTTTCCATTTCTGAAAGCTCCGTCAGCTGTTATAACCATCTTCGCACCGGAATCATTAATTCTTTCAGCAAGGGCACCAGCACCAAAACCAGCGAACACGAAGGAGAACACAGCACCTATTCTTGCTGCAGCCAGCATTGCCACTGGGGCCTCAAGTATCATTGGGAGATATATCACAATCTTGTCTCCTCTCT
>DAHXMX010000291.1 GCA_027371515.1 Neisseriaceae bacterium | reverse complement strand
TCTTCTTGTTCTAAAATTTGAATGATATTCATTTTATTTCCTTTAACTTGTTCCTACTTATTTTAAGCATGATTTAGCATTTAATGATTTTCATCAATAGCTAATTCATTAAGTAGCCGAGTTTCTAATTTACTTAACTTACGTTTAATTAATAGGTCAGGGCGGCGCATTTTAGTACGCCACAGACTCATTTTTAAACGCCACTCTTTAATTTGTTTGTGATTACCAGATAAAAGCACATCAGGTACACTATGACCTTTATATACTTTTGGTTGTGTATAATGAGGATAATCAAGAAGATTATCCATAAAAGAATCTAATTGAATTGATTCCGAATCATTAACTACACCAGGTATCGTGCGGATTATAGCATCCATAATTAATGCAGCAGGTATTTCACCGCCAGATACAACTATATCTGCAACGGATATTTCAAGATCGATATTATTTTCAATAAATCGTTCATCCACACCCTCATAACGTCCACAAACAAAAATAATTCCATCAGCACAGCTAAGACTTTTAATCAAATCTTGATTAATTGTTTTACCTTGTGGCGATAGAAAAACTTTTAATGGCTTTTTTACACCTTGATTATTTTGGTCTAAAATAGCCTTTTCTAGAGATTTCTCCAATGGTTCTATCATCATAACCATTCCAGGACCACCACCAAATGATTTGTCATCTACACGGTGGTAATTGTCAACAGTGAAATCTCTAGGATTATAACACTTAAAACTATATAAATTGTTATCAAAAGCTCTACTGGTTATACCATATTTAGTAATAGCATCAAATATTTGTGGAAAAATAGT
>DAHXMX010000290.1 GCA_027371515.1 Neisseriaceae bacterium | reverse complement strand
GGATTTAGTTGTAATTTGGATTTAGTTGTTAATTCGTTAAATGTATAATTTTTAATCAAAATATTTTCAATCTGTTGAGGCGTATATACAGATAATATATCAGATTTATTATTAGCTAAATAATTACCATCATTATCACATAAAATATTAGGATTAATCATTAAATCATGATATGCAATTAATACTTTATCACGAGTCAATACTACATCTATATCAATTGCATCAACACCTATATCTAATGCTTTTTCATAACCATAAATATGATTTTCAAGAGCAAAACTACGACACCCTCTATGACCAATTACCTGTATAGATTTCAGATTAGCCAATGCAATGCGCTCAATATAATGCTGTTCTAAAATATAAATAATTTGTGCACAAAACAATAGAATAAATGAACTAATATATACCCAAACTAAAAATAACGGCATAACAGCTAATGAACCATAAAGTAAATCATATACAGGAAAATTACTTGCATAAAACAAAAAACATTGCTTTGCAATTTCAAAACATATGGTTGCAATAATAGCTGCAAATAATGCACTAGAAAAACGCACCCTAACAGCCGGTAAAATCTGATAAATAGCAGCAAAAATCATAAATGTTATCAAATAGCTCAGTCGATTTGCCCAAATTAATACTGCAGTATATTTTACAAACAAATAATTCTTAAAAAGAGTCTGTAGCACAATCATTAGTAGTACAAAAATTGGTCCAATAATTATAAAAAGAAAATAAATAAATAATGCAAATGGTAAACTTCTATGTGAACGAATATTCCACATTTCATTAATATGTTTTTCAAGAGATCTAAGCATT
>DAHXMX010000028.1 GCA_027371515.1 Neisseriaceae bacterium | reverse complement strand
AAGAAATGATAATTCACGAATCCGTTTAGCTAATATTTCATAATGAAATTCAATTACACCAAAAGTTTGTTCGCTTGCCATAAAGTGAATTTTTGATCCTCGTTTGTTTTTAGCTTCACCAATTATCGCAAGTGGAGCAACTGGCTCACCTAATTTAAACTCCATTTGATATTCTTTACCGTCTCGCCATATTGTTAAAACTAGCCAATCAGATAGAGCATTGACAACGGACACCCCAACACCATGTAAACCACCTGAGATTTTATACGAATTATTATCAAATTTACCGCCGGCATGAAGTACTGTCATAATTACTTCAGCTGCTGATCTACCTTCTTCAGGCATTATATCAGTTGGAATGCCACGACCATTATCTTCAATTGATACAGAGTTATCTTCATGAATAATTACTTTAATTAAATTACAATGTCCAGCCAATGCCTCATCAATTGCATTATCTAAAACCTCAAAAACCATATGATGTAATCCTGTACCATCTGAAGTATCACCAATGTACATCCCAGGTCGTTTGCGAACTGCATCCAAGCCTTTTAAAACTTTAATACTACTACTATCATATGCTTTATTGATTTGTTCAGTCATAGACACATCCTTTAATTTTTTAATACACTAGCAGAATTTAAGTGCAATACTCTGCAATTTTTATTGTTTTATTATTTCATCTACTGGCTTTAAAGCATCAAAATATCGCACTGTTTTGTTAATATTGTGATTTTTTACCAATATCTATTTTATCAATAGCCACTATTACTAATAATGACCAACTTGCAAAATAAAATACAGTATCTATTATAACATTTGATTACTATTAATTGCATCCATATTTTTGTCCATTTACGGTGTAGTAAACTCATGTTCTGTATTTTTACTCTTTAAGTATGTTATAATCGCAAGCTGATAACATTTTTTATATAGGCATAGTTATGAAATCAAATTCTAAAAATTTTAGTAAGGCTTTAACTTTAATCTTTACTTCATTATGTTTATTATTTTGTCAAACTGCTTTTGCAGGGCGTTTGTCAGGTGGTAAAAGTTACGGGATGAAACGCTCTTATTCTAATAGTAATCGTTCTTATTCTAATAGTAACTACAATAAATCACCTAATACAGCACAGCCAGCAACAGGACAATATAACAGTCAATCTAATCAGACCGCTCCAAAAAGTGGTATGAGTGCAGGTACTGGGATGTTAGTTGGAGCTGCAGCAGGTGCTGCCGCTGGTTATATGCTTGGTAAAAATGCAAATAATCATAACAATGCTAGTGATGTACAAAATCAACAGACATATTCAGAGCCGGCTAGTCAAAGTCATATTCCATGGGGTATGATTGCTATTCTTGGAGTGTTACTATTTATTGGTTTAGTTTTATTTAGAAGAATTCGTCCAGCTAATATTAATACTCAAGAATCATTAAGAAATAATAATAACAATAGTATGCAAAATAGTATGCAAAATTCATTTGATATACCGAGTATTAATCGTGGTAATGTTAATCCTACTAGTCAACCCATTCAGAATGTTACGACCTTGGATAATAGTAAAATGCCAGATGGAATAGAAACAGTGTATTTTTTAAGACAAGCTAAAGGTACATTCTTACATGTCCAAAGTATGAATAATAAAGAAAATATTTCCGAAATAGCTAAGTATATGACAGATGAGTTATATAACGAATTGAGTGATAATATAAATAACAATCAATATGTAGCTGATTTTACAGAGTTAAATTGTGAATTAGTTAATACGGAAATTGTTGATAATAAATTGATAGCTTCTGTTAAATACAGTGGCATGGTAAGTGATGAACCAAATAAAGCACCAGAGCCATTTACTGAAATATGGCACTTTGTTAAAACTGACTTAAATTCAAATAAGTGGCTTATTGCAGGTATTGAACAAGCTCAATAATTTTTACATAGGTATATATGCAAACTGATGTATTATTGATTGATGGTTCATCTTTTGTTTTTAGGGCTTTTTATGCTATCCCTAAATTAAATGCTCCAGATGGTCATCCAACTAATGCAACTTATGGTGTTATTAATATGTTGCGCCAAATGCAAAAAAAATATTCTGCCAAATATTGGGTATGTGTATTTGATGCACCGGGTAAAACATTTAGAGATGAGTTACATCCTGAATATAAGGCAACACGTAGTAAAACACCTCCTGAATTAGTTGCTCAGCTTAATGATATATATACCTTAGTAGATGTCATTGGCATTCCTGTGATAATTAAGTCTGGATTTGAAGCAGATGATATTATTGCAACTATTGCTGTAAATTGTGAGCGAATGGGTAAAAAAGTAGTCATCGCAACTGGTGATAAAGATTTTGCTCAGCTTGTTAATCAAAATATTATCCTTGTAAATACTATGACTGATCAAGTATTAGATATTGATGGGGTATATAATAAATTTGGAGTATATCCATATCAAATCGTTGATTATTTATCATTAGTTGGTGATAAAGTAGATAACATAATGGGTATAACTAAGTGTGGGCATAAGACCGCAATTAAATGGTTGACCGAATATAAAACAATTGACAATATAATTGCAAATGCTGATGAAATCAAAGGTCCGGCTGGTGATAGTTTGCGCCAATCGCTTGATTGGCTAAAAGTTGCGCGTAAACTAATTACCTTAGATACCAATGTGTTGCTTGATGATATTGATTTAACCCTATTAGATAACTTTATATGTCGTCTACCTGATTATGATAGGTTAATTGATTTTTATACTAGATTTGGGTTTAAAAGCTGGCTTAAAGAGGCTAAGCTGAATCGAAATGATGATTTATTGAGTGTTGATAATGATATTTCTATACCATACAATACCTCGACTGAATTTGTTGCTACAGAGAAACAACATATAATAGTTAATACCCCACAAGAATTACAAAACATCATTAATCAGTTAGATGATAGCCCAATAGGTATAGTCTGTGTAGCTGATAATTACCTCAAACCACAACATATTAATTATTTGGGTTTTGCTAACTCTAGTTGTGTTTATTTAGTTAATAATACTCAAAAATGTGGTTTATTTGATGAGTTTGCTTCATATGAAAGCTTTACTCCACAACTTATATCTTTATTTGAATCTAGCAAGCCTAAATATTTGGTTAATTTAAAAGAAACTTTACAACTTTTAACCAGATTGGGTATACTAATAAATAACGTGGTTGGTGATTTAACTTTAGTGCATTATATACGTAATTCAAAAAATCAGCATAATGTATCGGCAATTTTTAGTGAATATTTGGGACTAAATATTGATGATTTACCTAGTTTTAATCTTAAATTGGCTAAAAATTCTGTGTATAATTCAGATAGAGATAATGATAAATTAACTCAGCTTTCTATTATTGCTCATAATGTTATTGAATTGACAAATTATATCATGCAAGAATTGTCTACAGATGAGCTAAAACTATATCAAGATGTGGAATTACCGTTAGCTAGTATTCTAGTTAAGATTGAAAATAATGGTATTATGTTAAATAATCAATTATTTAAAACATTAGAATATGAGTTAATGAGTAAAATTAAAGCTCTTGAAAATAATATTTATCAGTTATCTGGTACGGTATTTAACATTAATTCACCTAAACAATTACAAGATGTATTATTTAATCAATTAAAATTATCGACAACTGGAATCAAGAAGACTGATTCTGGTTATTCAACAAATGAGGATACATTACAAATACTTGCACATAATGGAATTATGATTGCAAATCATTTGCTTGAATATCGTATGTTAAGTAAATTACTTAATACATATGTAAATAAATTACCCAACTTAACAGATAAAAATCACCGCTTACATACTACATTTGAACAAGCTTTAGTTGCAAGTGGTAGGTTATCATCTCGTGATCCTAACTTACAAAATATTCCAATTAAAAATAGTTATGGTAAATTAATAAGAAGTGGATTTATTAGTCCGGCTGGCTATAAGTTAGTGTGTGCGGATTATTCACAAATTGAGCTTCGAATACTGGCTGTGTTATCTCAGGATGAAAATTTAATCTGTGCATTTAATACTAATCAAGATATACACAGTATTACAGCTAGTGAAATATTTCACAAACCAATTAGTGAGGTAAATTCAGATGAAAGACGTTATGCTAAGACGATTAATTTTAGCCTAATATATGGAAAAACAGTATTTGGTCTTGCACAAGAATTAGGTATTGATCGTGCGGTTGCCAAATTATATATTGATACATATTTTGCCAAGTATCCTAAAGTAATGACTTTTTTAGATGAGATTAAATCACAAGCACGTAATAATGGTTATGTAACTACGATATTTGGACGTCGAGTATATCTACCTAATATTAACCATTCCAATCGTATTATTCGTGATCAAGAAGAGCGATTAGCTTTAAATGCGCCAATGCAAGGTTCTGCTGCTGATATTATTAAAATGGCTATGATTAATATTAATAATTGGCTGGTTCAAGAAAAATTAGATACTCGCTTGATTCTTCAAGTACATGATGAATTGATTTTTGAAGTACCTGATTGTGAAGTTGATCTTATTAAGGATAAAATTATTCATTTTATGGAGAATGTTGTTACATTATCGGTTAAGATGAAAGTGGAAATAAATGTGGCTAATAATTGGAATGATGCACATTAATAAATCAGATAACACTTGTTAATGAGAGGTTAGGGTAAATTTACAATTAATTATAAAATAAAATAAATGTAGCGTGACATTACTTGAATAAAGCTATTTACCTAAATTATCTATCCTAGCTGTAGCGTAATGAGGTATTATGGCAAACTTTCTCTTCAAAATAATCATCTGAATATCTTTAAATTTGCTGTAACATATTATTGTATATAATGATATATAATCGCAGTGCAAAACAATCACTATTATTTTTTTATTTGCTTTGTGCTAGAATTACTCACAGTGGAAGGTTTATTTAATTTTGGTTGTAAATTTTATCTATTTTTCGGAGTAATTTTATGAAAAAAGTCCAATCTTCAAATCATATGGTAATAAAAGTTGGTGTAGTTGCTGCATTTGCTGGGCTGTTGTTTGGTTTAGATATTGCTTATGTTAATGGCTCGTTAAAATTTATTGTTCAAGAGTTTAATCTTAGTGTTGAAGATTCAGGTAAGGTTGCAGGTTATTTACTGGCTGGTGCTGCGTTTGGGGCGTTATTTAGCGGTTGGATATCCCGTAAATATGGACGTAAATTCGTATTAGTGTTTGCTGCTGCTTTATTTACCTTTGCAACTATTTTTACTGTTTTAGTACATTCTTTTAGCTTGTTTTTAATGGCGCGCTTTATTATGGGATTAGCTGTTGGGATTGCTTCATTTGTAGCACCATTGTATTTATCTGAAATAGCTCCATTTAAAATTCGCGGCTCATTAATCGCTATGTATCAATTAATGATTACGATTGGAATATTTCTGATGTTTGTTTCAAATGCTATTTTGGAATCAACCGGATCATGGCGCATAATGTTAATTGTATTATTAATCCCATCTGTTGTTATGTTACTTAGCACATTAAAGTTACCTGAAAGTCCTCGTTGGTTTGTATTAAATGGTGATTTAGCTAAAGCACGTAATGTACTTGAGTATATTCGTAGCAATAAAGATGAAATAGATTTTGAGTTAAATGAAATTAAAGAAACTCTTCAAAATGAAAATAGTTTGTCTGCAATATTAACTAAAGGGTATTTTATTAAGATTTTAATATTGGGAGTTTTATTACAATGTTTACAACAATTTTCTGGAATGAATGCTTTTATGTATTATTCTGGTAAAATTTTTGAATCTGCTGGTTTTACAAATTCATCAACTGTTACAGTAATTATTGGTTTAACTAATGTATTAACTACTTTGATTGCAATTAAGTTTGTTGATAAGATTGGCCGTAAACCGATTTTGTATTTTGGTTTATTAATTTTATTAATAGCATGTGCCATTATTGGATATTTATTTATGATGCAATCTAATGGAGTACAGTTGACAGCTATTGAACAATATATTTTATTAATATGTTCTTTATTATTTATTTTTGGATTCGCTGTTTCATTAGGCCCAATTATATGGATGTTGTGTGCTGAAATTTTCCCTCTTGAAGGACGTGATTTTGGAATTACTGTTACTACCATGGCAAATTGGATATTTAATACATTAATTGGTGGTTATACGTTAATATTGTTTAAAAAACTTGGCATCGGTCAAACATTCTGGCTATTTGACTTGGTATATATTTTAGGTTTTGTTTTAATATATTTCTTTACTCCAGAGACAAAAAATGTACCGTTGGAAGAAATTGAATTAAATTTAAAATCTGGTTTACCATTAGCTCAAATAGGTAAACGTAATCATCATAACTAAAATGATGTGGCTGATTTAACTATATTTTAAAATTTGGATTTAATGAAATGGATAATATAACCGTAAATCTTTATGAAGAATTCAAACGCATTTTTAAACATCAAAATAACTTACGTTTATTTTTTGCCCCTGGTAGAGTTAATTTGATTGGTGAACATACTGATTATAATGGTGGTCATGTGTTTCCTTGTGCATTAAATATTGGTACTTATTTAATGGTTAGTCCTCGTAAAGATAAAATATGTAATTTATATTCGTATAATTTTGCTAATGTTGGTATTGTATCTATTGATTTAGCAAGTTTTAAATTTGATAAATCTCATGATTGGGCAAATTATCCTAAAGGTGTAATACAACAATATATCAATTTGAGCATGAATATACCATATGGATTTGATGCTTTATTTTATGGTAACATACCAAATGGTGCTGGATTATCTTCATCAGCATCGATTGAAGTTGTAACTGCAACAATGATAAATACGATGTATCAATTTCATTTAGATCCAATTAAAATTGCTCTTTTAAGTCAAGCCGCTGAAAACGAATATATTGGTGTTAAATGTGGTATTATGGATCAATTTGCTTCAAGTATGGGTAAGCAAAATATGGCTATATTGCTTGATTGTAATACTTTAAATTATCAGTATAGCCATCTTAACATTAATGATTATAAATTAGTTATTGCAAACTCTAATAAAAGACGTGGATTATTAGATTCTAAATATAATGAGCGTTTAAGCGAATGTCAGCTGGCATTAAAGCTGTTACAGAAAGAACTTGCTATTAAATCATTAGGGCAAATTGATCTTGATACTTTAGAAAAACATAAATATTTGATTGAAGATGATATTATATATAAAAGAGCACGTCATGCAGTGAGTGAAAATCAAAGAACATTAGTTGCTAGTCAAGCTCTAAACAATAATGATTTACTTCGTTTTGGTCAATTAATGAAAGAATCACATATTTCTTTACGTGATGATTATCAAGTTACAGGAAATGAATTAGACAGTTTAGTTAGTGCAGCTTGGCAGCATCATGGTTGTATTGGGGCTAGAATGACTGGTGCAGGCTTTGGCGGTTGTACTGTAAATCTTGTAAGTCAACAATATGTGGATGATTTTATTGCTTGTGTTGGGCGTGAGTATAAAAATAAAGTTAATTTATCTGCTGATTTTTATGTGGTAGAGCCAAGTGCTGGTGCACATGAAATGCTATTGAGTAGCTAATTATGGAAATTAAACAAAATATCATTAGTCATTATAATGGTCAAGATATTATAGAATATCAAATGATCATGGCAAATGGATTTCAGGTTAATTTTCTTAATTATGGTTGCATTATTACCGCTATATTTGCTCCTGATAAAAATAATCATTATACTAATGTGGTTTTAAAGCATGCAAAGTTTAATCCAGAAAATCCGGGGCATTTTGGCGCATTAACTGGTAGGGTAGCAGGCCGTATTGCGAGTGCTCAATTTGAATTAGATAATAATATTTATAAGTTAATGCCCAATAATAAAATGCATAACTTACATGGTGGGCCTAATGGTCTTGACAAACAAATATGGAATGTTCAGTTTGTTAATGATGGTGCAATACTTAATTATTTAAGTCCTGATAATGAATCAGGTTTTCCTAGTAGTGTAGAATTTATTGTTGAGTATCTGATTACTCAAGAAAATAGTCTTACACTTAATTATTATGCAAAGCCGAGTAGCAATACAATTATAAACCTCACTAATCATAGTTATTTTGATTTAAGTGGCGGGATAAACCCGCTGAATCAACAGCTTCAAATAAATGCTGACTATTATGCAGAAATAGATACAACTGGCATTGTCTCTGGTGTGATTAGTTCTGTTGCAGATACTCCATTTGATTTTAGGCGTATGAAAATGTTGCATAGTGGTATAGTTAGTTCTCATCCACAAATTCAAATCGCCAATGGTTATGATCATCCGTTAATTTTAAAAGATCAACGTATTATATTAACAGATCCACTCACTAAGCGTCAGTTAGATATAATTACCGATCAAGATGTCTGTGTATTATATAGTGCTAATCATATTAAACATAGTGCGATATGTTTGGAAACACAAGCAATGCCTAATGCAATTAATTGGCCAGAATATAGAGAAAGTGTGATTTATACACCGCATAAGCCGTATAATAGTCATAATGTATGGCAATTTAGTGTAACTTCTGATGAATAAGGATATAGATGAATTTGCAGTTATTGATTTTGATTGAACACTTGTTGCATTATGGTGAAATAAATAATTTTTTTCCTATTCGTGATAAGATATATGTACGTAATAAGTATTATCGCTTATTAAATATTAGTGAAATTTTAATCCCAACTATTGATAATCAAAATACAGAATCTTTGATTGATATTTTAGATAATATAATTGTATTAGTTGATGATAACACTAAATATACACTAGGTAAAACATTAGATCAACAACGTTGTTGCCTAATTGATATTATGTTACCATTTCCTAGTCAAATTGAAGATAGATTTTATCTCCTTTTAGCACAATCTGGTATTAAAGTTGCACTTGATTGGTATTATCAGTTTAGTATTGCTACTGATTATATTAAAACTAAATCTATTGCGAAAAATAAACACTGGCATAGCTCAAGTAAATATGGAGATCTGGAAATAACCATTAATCTATCTAAACCAGAAAAAGATCCCAAAGAAATTGCTTTATTAAAATCTCTTGCTAACTCAGAATATGAATATCCAAGTTGTTTGTTATGTTTAGAAAATGAAGGTTATACTGGAAGCTTGACAAAAGCAGCAAGACATACACACAGAATGCTATCACTTAATTTGAATAATGAAAACTGGATGTTTCAATTCTCTCCATATGCTTATTACTCTGAGCATTCGATTATTATAAATTATAAGCATCAAGATATGCATATTGATATGGATACATTGTATGCATTTTTTGATTTTGTTGATTTGGTGCCACATTATTTTATTGGTTCTAATAGTGATATACCTATTGTTGGAGGGTCTATTTTAAATCATGATCATTTTCAAGCTGGTAGTTATATATTCCCAATTGAGAAAGCAAAAGTTAAAAACAGTATCAATAAGGATAATGTAGTAGTTGAATACTTATATTGGCCAATTAGTACCTTGCGTTTGAATGGAACTAAAAATAATATCTTAAAATTAGCTGAAAAATTAATTAATAAATGGTATAGTTTTTCTTATCCTGAATTAGATATTATCTCCGCAACTAATAATATTCGACATAATGGAATAACTCCAGTTTTACGTAAGATTAGTCAAGATAATTATCAGCTTTACTTGATGCTTCGAAATAACAGAACGAATCACATTTATCCAGATGGTATATTTCATCCACATCAAGAATTACATCATATTAAAAAAGAAAATATTGGCTTAATTGAAGCCATGGGGTTAGCTATTTTACCAGGTAGGTTAGAGTACGAGCTTAGATTGATGAATGATTTTTTAAGTTTAAATAATTTAAATCAAGCTTTAGAGCGATTAGAACAAGATCATACAATGCATAAACATAGGGAATGGTTAAAGTATTTATATCTTAGCTATAAGAATTTTGATAATGATAACTACAATTTATTATACGATGAAGTGAGTAATAAATTTTGTCAAGTATTAGAACATAGTGGCGTTTTTAAACATGATAAATCAGGCGATGAGGCACTCGAAAATTTTTTAAATAGTTAATAACGTCAGCTGAATACTTAAATATTTTTGCTTAAAATTTTCGCAGGTTATCAAAATAATTGACAATTATAAGCATTTAAATGTAAAATGAT
>DAHXMX010000289.1 GCA_027371515.1 Neisseriaceae bacterium | reverse complement strand
AAATATTTTTCATATGTTATTTTTGATAATTTTGCTGGTACATATTCCATTAAATCATTTCTACCAAAATAATTAAATATTCTATTAATGATAAAATTATTTTTAATCATATTTTTCCGTCCAGCATTTTTTAAATTATTTTTTATTTGTAAATATAAATTTAACATTTTTTCCCTTGTTTCAGGGTTTGGGATTTTGTTATCTGGTAATTTATTATATAAATCATGTAATATTTTATTTTTAGTTCTCCTATTTTTAAACAAATTTTTTGGTTTAATTTTTTCTTCATAGAATTCTAATTTCTCATTATCATCATCACTATAAATAACTTCTGATTTACCCTATGATATGCATGATATAGAAATTAGAAAATATAAACCAAAAACAATAAAAACAACTGTAAGAAGAAATAATAAAAATTATAGAAGTGAAATAAAAAAATTATATAAAATTGATATCAACAACTATAAACCAAAACAAAAAATAGAAAAACAAAAATCAAAAAAACAATATCAGAAACGGGAAAAAAATATAAGAAATAGTTTAATAAATGAAAATAATGATTATAGTTTATCACTAGTAAATGTATACAAGGGTAACAAGTTCAGAAATTACGAATTTTCATTTATATTAAATGTTAATAACAATATTAATAATGTTGATGTTTTAAACAATGTAATAAATTCAACATATGAAGAAATTGAGCAATTTAGTAAAATTGAAAATATAGATATTGATAATACAGCAAAAATACAATTCATATTAGATAGTGATGAATTAAAAAGTCCAATCCCTTCAGATATGAGATATTTCAATAGAAAAAATGAAATAATTCAAGATATGGATAAAAGATTA
>DAHXMX010000288.1 GCA_027371515.1 Neisseriaceae bacterium | reverse complement strand
AAAAATAAAAAAATAAAAATTGAAATTCCAGATAAAAAAAAATATGATTTTATAAAAAAAATTGTATATGGTGGTAGGTGTAATGCTATAAAAAAAGAATATAAAAGTAGTGCTAAATTTAATAATGTTGTTGATTGATAAAATAAATGATTTCCATAATTCTTATGTTGATCAAGAAATTTTTTTAAATAGTTTAAGATTTTTCATATTAAAACAAAAAAGGTCAGGTGGATGTAATGAGTTGAGTTATGATGTTCATGAATGTAAAAAATTAAATAAAATTTATAATAGGTATTTTGCTTTACCTGAAGAAATGAATAATATGAGTAATAATTTCCATAAATACAAAATCATAAATTATAAATCAAAAAATAATAATTGTGGATTTGTATGTCTGATAAAAGCAACAGGCAATAAGGCGAATCAAATAAAACCAGATATGATAAGAAAAAAATATAATATTGAAAAAAATACATTATTATCAGTTAATCAATTAGGAATAATATCAATGGATTATTTTAAAAATAATTTAATAGTTGTGAATAATGTTGGAGATGAATTATATAATTCTAATTCTGGATTTGAAAATACAATATTTCTATTATTATCTGATGGACACTATTGATATATAGATATAAAAAATATTAAAAAATATAAAAAATGTTCAGAATGTAATAAATTATTTTTGAATGATCATAATTGTAATAATGATAGAATTGAATATTATCACTCACAAATAAAAAAAGATGTAAAATATTTAAAAATTGAAAGTAATGCAGAACCTGAAGAAATTGATTATATTAATGATATCCTATATTTTGACTTTGAGACTTTTCAAGGAAAAATAAATTTTCATGTGT
>DAHXMX010000287.1 GCA_027371515.1 Neisseriaceae bacterium | reverse complement strand
TTTATTGTATTTATTTACTGTATTACAGGATCCCAATGCATTTCCAAGCGGAATCAAGGCCCTGGCCGATTACGTGCACTCAAAAGGGCTGTTATTTGGCTTGTATTCAGATGCAGGCTTTGCAACATGCGCTGGTCGTCCTGGTTCATTGGGCTATGAGGTTATAGACGCACAAACGTACGCCGATTGGGGTAAGTAGCCATTGTTCACTGAAATGTTTCTGATGTGAAAACAAAACACAATAACAATAACAATAATAACAATTACAACAATAACAATTACAACAATAACAATTACAACAATAACAATAACAGTAACAATAATAATAACAACAATAACAACAACAATAATAACAACAATAACAATAACAATAATAACAACAATAACAACAATAATAATAACAAACAAACAAACAAGCAAGCAAACAAACAAACAATACAAACAAACAAACAAACAATACAAACAAACAATACAAACAAACAATACAAACAAACAATACAAACAAACAAACAACAATAACAACAACAATAATAACAACAATAACAACAATACACACAATGCAAACAACACAGACAATACAAACAACACAAACAACACAAACAATACAAACAATACAAACAATACAAACAATACAATACAGACACAAACAATACAATACAAAAAAATACAAACAAACAGGAACCTGGATCTGAAGATGCACAAATCGATTGTGTTAAAGAAGTGGGAAAGAGGAGAGAAAGAAGATGCTGAGAAGTGTAAAAGCTTGATAAAAACAAAAGATTTGAAACTCACCGTTCCATCCACCAGGGCCTGCCAAACAAAAGAAATAAAACAAACAAAACAAACAACACAATACAACACAAACAATACAAACAA
>DAHXMX010000286.1 GCA_027371515.1 Neisseriaceae bacterium | reverse complement strand
TGCCGGATACTAATAAATAAATCAAGCATTGGCTTAGCTGATTTAGGATTTAAAGCACATGTAATACCAAGCATAATAGAACATACTACAATGGGTAGAACATCATATTTAACTAGTGATGAAAAAATATTAGAAGTAAAAATATAATTAAAAATTTGATTAATATCAATAGAATCATTAGTATGAATTACAGCTTCTGTAGATTGATTTAATAAAAATTTATAATTAGTACCAGAGCTTATATCGATTAAATTAAAAATCAACAAACCAATAGTTACTGCAAGAATTTCACTTATAATGATATAAATAATTGAATTTTTGGCAATATTTTTTAATTGAATTGGCTCTACTAATGTACCAATAGTTACAACTAATGAAGTCAATATAATTGGCAATGAACAAAATTTTAATAAATTAATAAACGTGTCGCTAATAAATATTAAATGCTTAAAAATACTAGGCGTCATAATGCCTAAAATAAAAGCAAACAATACACATAATAATATAGCATACCCTTGATTTTTTCTATAGATACTAAACATTAGATGATTCCCTTGTTAACTGAGAAATTAATTCTATTGTGCTTTTAAATACAATTAATTTCACAACAATATTAAAGTAGCTTGTTGTTACTCTACTTAACGACGCTGATTTATGATGTCATTACTAAATTAATTGCTGTAAGTAAACTATCACCTAATAAATATGAACGCCGCCCATCCCAGTTAGTTACATCATCAGGTAAATTAACATTATCTTTAAATGGCAACTCTAAAGTAAAAGCTAAACAATCAAATTTATTACCAACCCAGTTAGTACCAATAGTTGCTAATTCTTGATTAAAATGTCCACGCTCATACCCTACCTTGGTTTGATAATCAGGATTTACTATTTGAT
>DAHXMX010000285.1 GCA_027371515.1 Neisseriaceae bacterium | reverse complement strand
ACGATACATTTTACGATTAATTTTTTGACTAAAGTTTTCATCAGGACGATTAGGATGAAAAAAATAGATTTATATAACGTATTAATTTCTCCTATTGTGACGGAAAAATCTAATACGGTTTCTGAGAAGTATGAACAAGTAGTATTTAAGGTTTTACCTAATGCTACTAAGCATGATATTAAGCAGGCCTTTGAATTGATATTTGATGCTACAGTTAGTAAGGTATCAGTTGTAAATGTTAGCGGTAAAGTTAAACGTTTCGGGCGATTTACTGGTAAGCGTGTGAATTGGAAAAAGGCTTATATTTGTTTAACCCGTGGTCAAAATTTTGATTTAGCTTCAAATATGAAGTAAGGAGTGAAAAATGGCTATTATTAAATTAAAACCAACAACACCAGGTCAGCGTGGTGTAGTTAAGATTACCACTCCTGATTTGTATAAAGGTGAGCCGTATGCCCCTTTATTGAAGCATCAAAAACGTGGTTCAGGGCGTAATAATGCAGGTCGTATTACTGTAAGACATAAAGGTGGTGGACATAAACAGCATTATCGTATTATTGATTGGAAACGCAATAAAGTTGGTGTTCCAGCTAAAGTAGAGCGTATTGAGTATGATCCAAATCGTACTGCTCATATCGCATTATTATGCTATGCAGATGGTGCTCGTACTTATATTATTGCTCCTAAAGGTTTGAAAGCTGGTCATGAAGTTATCTCAGGTAGTGATGTTATTATCAAAGTGGGTAATACATTGCCATTAAGAAATATACCTGTTGGTACTACTATTCATTGTATCGAAATGAGTCCAGGTAAAGGTGCGCAATTAGCGCGTTCAGCTGGTACTTCAGCTCAATTGTTGGGACGTGATGGAATTTATGCACAGTTACGTTTACGTTCAGGT
>DAHXMX010000284.1 GCA_027371515.1 Neisseriaceae bacterium | reverse complement strand
GCGTAACAATACCTACAACATTGGTAAATTCATCAACAACTATCGCCATATGACTATGATTTAAGCGCATTTCATACATTAAAGCATCTAAATGCTTAATTTCTGGCACAAAATAAGCTTTACGCATCAAACTACGTAAATCAAATGCTTCCGAATTAGTAAAATAATAAACTAAATCCTTACTATGAAACATCCCAATAATATCACTAATATCTTTATCAATAACCGGAAAACGAGAATGACCTGTTTTAACTATCTTGTTTATTATTGATTGCATATTGTCATTAATATTAATTACATCCATTTCTAAACGAGGAATCATAATATCTTTTGCCCGCATTGTTGAAATATTCATAAGTGATTCAATAATTGGTAATGTATCTGCTTTAATAACATTATTATTTACTGCGTTATTAAGCATTTTAATTACATCATCACGACTATTGATTTTATGCTCAAACAAATTTTCAAACATATTTTTCATGATTTTACAATTTCATAATTATAAGGATTTTGATATCCAAGTTTAGCCAATATATCTATCTCGAGATTTTCCATAATATGTGCATCATCATCGTTTTGATGATCATAACCTTGAATATGAAGCATTCCATGAATTATCATATGTAAATAATGACTAATTAAATTTTTATGCTGCTCTTTGGCTTCTTTAATTATAATATCATCGCATAAAATAATTTCACCAATTAGATTATTAAAATCTTCCATGATAGTGGGATATTCTAATGAAATAACATTTGTTGGATAATTTTTATCGCGATATAATTGATTATAAGCTTGAGATTCTTTATCATCAACAATAAGAATAGACAGAGATATATTTTTATAATTACCAAGTATCGAATATTTACAAGCTTGTTTGATTAATTTTTGAGTTGGTAAATAACGT
>DAHXMX010000283.1 GCA_027371515.1 Neisseriaceae bacterium | reverse complement strand
TTTTTAGTGGACTAATCTGTTATAAGCTTGGATATCATACTATAAATCAATATATATGGCAACCAACTAAAGATAATCAACAAATCAAAATTAATTTTCAGCAACCAACTATTGTTAGTAAAATTTATTTTCAAAATAGTCTAATTGATGGTAAATATCATTTTGAGTACCTAAATCCAGTAACAAATCAAACCGTATATTTAGATACTAATATGGATCGATTTCATAACAACTTCCAATGGAATAAAGTAATTATTAATAATTTACAGCCAATTAATCAAATTACGTTAAAAGTAGATAAATTAAATATTCAATTAATTCAATTAGCATTATTTGACCAACAAGGTAATTATTTAACAAATTACACTCTTGATTCATCAGATAATCAAGACGTAAGCAAGCTTATATCACCTACTCCACCGAAAGATATCGATAATAATTATATGTCAAGTACTATCTTTGATGAGATTTATTATACTGCATCAGCTTATCAATATATACATGGTATCCCACCATATGTGAATGTGCATCCGCCATTAGGAATGCTATTAATTGCAATAGGTATAATAATATTTGGCTTATCACCATTTGGCTGGCGAATCATATGCTGCAGTAGCAGTATTCTATTGCTGCCTGTTATTTATGTTTTTAGTAAAAAAATGTTTAATTCTACACGTGTTGCAACATTAAGTACGCTATTGATATTTTTTGAATTAATGCATTTTACTATTGGTAGATTAGCTTTTCTTGATTCTATTGTAACTTTATTTATTGTAATTGAATATTATTATTTATTTAAATATATTGAGCATCGTCACTCTTTACAACCTCTAAATAAAAAAGCCTACAAATACTTATTATTATGTGGTATATTCTTTGGATTTGGTTTATCAACCAAATTAAATGCCGGATTCTCAGCCCCACTAATTT
>DAHXMX010000282.1 GCA_027371515.1 Neisseriaceae bacterium | reverse complement strand
AGCGGAGGCTTATGCACTAATGCTTGAGCTACCATCAAACGCCTTTTCATACCACCAGATAATCCACGGGTATTAGAATGAATCTTATCTTGCAAGTGTACTCGTTCAATTACTTCATATAACCATTTTTTATTATTTTTAACCCCATACAATCCAGATTGAAATTTTAAAGTCTGATAAACTGTTAAAAATGGATCAAATGCTAGCTCTTGCGGAACAACTCCTAAATTATGCTTTGCCTTGACTACATCATTAATAACGTCATACCCCATAACCTTAATCTGTCCATCAAATCGATTAATACCAGCAATAGAAGATATTAACGATGTTTTACCAGCACCATTAACCCCAAGTAAACCAACAAAATCACCTTGTTTGATTTTAAAATCAATGTTGCTTAAAGCTTGAAACGCACCATATTTTTTACTAACCTGATTAACTTCCAACGCATACATCAAACATATTCTTTCATTTATTATTATCTGGTAATAAGATCAACGTCTCACCTGGTTTTATCATATTTAATTCATAACGTGCGCGAGCTTCTATCGAATCACTAGAACCTTTAAGTGCAGCTATTTTTAATCTAAGCATCTCATTTCTTTTATAAAGATTTAGATTATTCTCTTCCTGCTGAGCAATCATTAACTCCATACGCTTATTATCTTCCAAACCACCATGACCATATCGCAATTGAATTTGAAACATATAAATTAAAGCAATTAAAGCTAAAAATAATAATTTATGCATAATTAGATTCTCATAATACTATCTAATAAATTAGATAGTATTATAGCATAAAAAGCCCAATTAATCAGACAGTTTGGAGCTATAGATAACCCCTTTAAATAAATTACGACCTTTATTTACACAGGTTCTGCTTTGTAAAAAATAATGCTTATTAGCTAATAACTTATCATCTGTAATATAAAGTAATGATAATGATCTATCATCAAA
>DAHXMX010000281.1 GCA_027371515.1 Neisseriaceae bacterium | reverse complement strand
TAAAAATTGATTATCATCAGCAAAAACGTTACTAATGTGTAACACACATAAACCACATAGAATGTATAATATTTTGTTCATTTTTTAACATCAATTAAACCCACCGTGCTTAAAGCAGCTAATTAAATGATCATTAACCATGCCTATTGCTTGCATATAAGCATAGATATTTTTTGCGCCAATAAATTTAAAGCCATGATCTTTTAGCTGTTTTGCAATTCTATTAGATAAATCTGTTTTACCAACTAAATCCTGTAAGTTGCGTACTTTATTATCAATTACTTGATTATTGGTATATGCCCAGATAAACTTATCAAAAGAACCAAACTCTTTTTGAATGCGTAAAAAATACTTGGCATTATTAATAACAGCATTAATTTTCGCATAATTACGAATAATACCAATATCTTGCATCAAAGATTTAACTTTACTAGCGTCAAAGTTAGCTATATCATAAACATTAAAATCAGCAAATGCACGTCTAAAATTATCACGTTTATTTAAAATAGTAATAAAACTCAAACCAGATTGCATAATTTCTAAAAATAGATATTCGTAATGCTTTTTATCATCATGGACTGGAATACCCCATTCTTCGTCATGATATTTAATGTATAGTTCACTACCTAAACACCATGGACACCGATTCATTACATTTTCTCAACGAGTTTAATACCTAATAAATCAAGCCCAGTAGCTAATATATCAGCTGTCTTTTGCGCTAAAAATCTACGCGATTGACGCGATAATTCATTATCAGCTTTAATAATGGGACATTCTTCATAAAAACTCATAAATAGTCCAGCTAGATTATATAAGTAATTACACAAATAATGAATATAACTCTCAATTGCAACTGTATTAATCACATCTGCAAATTTAGCAATATGACTAGCTAGTCTATGTTCTAAAGTATGATTAAATACATAATTATTTTGCGCAATATAATCTACTTTATTTAATAAACTATTAATTCTG
>DAHXMX010000280.1 GCA_027371515.1 Neisseriaceae bacterium | reverse complement strand
CAATATCCGCCGGGCTTAATCCGGCATCTTTGAGCGCAATTTTACAAGGCTCTACTGTACGCGTAACTAAATCTTCTACTAAAGCTTCTAATTTAGCGCGGCTTAAACGGATGTTAAGATGTTTAGGGCCGCTTGCATCTGCGGTGACATAAGGTAAGTTAATATCAGTTTGCTGAGGTTGAAGGCGAGCATCAATTTGAAGTATTAGCGACAAACGGCGATACTTTCTTAGGTGGTGAAGATTTTGATCAAAGATTAATTGATTATATTATTGATGAATTCCAAAAAGAACAAGGAATTGATCTTAAAAAAGATGTAATGGCATTACAAAGATTAAAAGATGCAGCAGAGAAGGCTAAAATTGAATTATCTTCGTCACAACAGACAGAAATTAATCTTCCGTATATTACTATGGATGCATCTGGACCTAAACATTTAGTAATGAAAATTACACGTGCTAAGTTTGAAGCTTTGGTTGAAGAATTAATTAAACGTACAATTGACCCGTGTAAATCAGCATTAAAAGATGCTGGATTGTCAGCTTCAGATATTGATGATGTTATTTTAGTCGGTGGTCAAACACGTATGCCTAAAGTTCAAGACCAAGTTAGAGAATTTTTTGGTAAAGAGCCTAGAAAAGATGTTAATCCAGATGAGGCTGTGGCTATTGGTGCTGCAATTCAAGGTTCTGTACTTGCTGGAGATAGAAAAGATGTATTATTGTTAGACGTTACGCCATTGTCATTAGGTATTGAAACTATGGGTGGTGTGATGACTAAATTAATTAATAAAAATACTACAATTCCAACTAAGGCATCGCAAGTATTTTCAACTGCTGAAGATAATCAACCAGCGGTAACGATTCATGTATTACAGGGTGAACGTCAGTTAGCTAGTGGTAATAAGAGTTTAGGACAGTTTAATCTATCTGATATACCTCCAGCTCCACGTGGTGTCCCACAAATAGAAGTAACATTTGA
>DAHXMX010000027.1 GCA_027371515.1 Neisseriaceae bacterium | reverse complement strand
GTTTAATAATTCAAATACCTACTCGGGTATAGTTAAAGCTGCACATGAACCTCAATTATCATTTATGGTGTCAGGAAAGGTTATTAGTCGTAATATAGATATTGGTCAAAAAGTAAAGAAAGGTCAAATATTGGCAAGTCTTGATCCTGCTGATTATAAATTAAAAGTGGATAGCGCTATAGCCAATTTAGCATCAGCTAAATCTAATTACGTTACACAGCAACAAAATTTGGAGCGTTATAAACATCTTTTAAAAGATAATTTTGTATCGCAAGCCGCATTTGATGCTCAAAAAACCAATTATGATAGCGCTAAGGCTAAATATGAGCAATCAATAAATGAATTGCAAAATAGCCGTAATCAATTATCATATACTAATTTAACAGCACCAAATGATGGATTTATCTCTACTATTGATATGAATGTAGGTAGAGTTGTTTCTCCAAATGATGTTGTTGTAACAATGGCTTTTTCTGGGCCTAAAGAATTAGAGGTTCAGTTACCTGAGACCCAAGTAAATAGTTATAAAGTTGGGCAAAATGTTAAAATTAAGCTTTGGGCAAATAATAAAATTTATCAGGGTAAAATTAAAACTATTAATCAAAGTAATGACCCGCAAACACGCACCTATACAGCAAAAATACAATTTTTAAATGGAGACGATAGCATTAAATATGGAATGTCAGGTAGCGCTGAAATCAACTCATTGACGCCTAATACTTATTTATCTATACCAACTTCAAGTATTTATGTTATTGAAGGGAAAAGTTACGTTTGGAAATTAATTGGTAATAAAGTTAAAAAACTACCGATTAATGTAGAACAGTTAGATTCGGTAATGTCATTGGTATCTTCAGATTTAAAATGTGGAGATGTTATTGTGACCGCTGGTGTTAATTTATTGTATGATAATCAAACTGTAATGGTTTATACTAATTAAAGTAGAAATGAATATGCAATATCATATTTTTAATGATGATTGGTTATTAGATAAATTGTATAAATTAGATACGCCGTGTTATGTTTATGATAGTAAGTTATTAGAAGATAATTTGGCTAATCTTAATTTACAAATTAGAAATTGTTTAGATTATCAAGCGGTAGTACATTATGCACTTAAAGCTAATGATAATCAAGAATTATTTACCATTATTAAAAAACATAATTTAGGTGTGGATTGTGTTAGTGGTGGTGAAGTTGAGTATGCACGTCGTGCTGGTTTTAGCGCCTCAGATATAGTGTTTGCTGGTGTTGGTAAAACTGACAATGAAATTATTCAAGCATTAAAGCAGAAAATATATTGTTTTAATGTGGAATCACAACAAGAGTTAGAGGTTATTAATCAATTAGCTGCTCAAGAAGGCTTGATTGCTTCGATAATGTTGCGAGTTAACCCAGATATAGATGCTAAAACACATAAAAGTATTAGCACTGGTAAATATGATAATAAATTTGGAATGCCTTTTAGTCAGATAATTGACATCGTGAATAATCTTAGAAATTATCTTAATATTAAACTTATAGGGCTTCACTATCATATTGGGTCGCAAATTTGTGATTTGTCAGTATATAAAGAATTAGCATTAGTTGTTTCAAAACATTATCAAAAGTTAGAAAGTTATGGAGTAATACTCAGTGACTTAAATTTAGGCGGCGGGCTTGGCGTTAATTATAGTGAACCTGAAATTAATCCATTAAGTAATTTTGCTGATTATTTTAGTATATTAAATAAAAATCTAACAATTAACAAAAATATTATTTTACATTTTGAACTAGGGCGTTCAATAGTAGCGCAGTGCGGAGTGTTATTAAGTAGTGTGTTATACACTAAACAAACTAGTCATACTAAATTTGTAATTTTAGATGCTGGAATGAATGATTTAATGCGTCCTGCATTGTATAATGCATCACATAAAATTAAGGTATTAAAACAAAGTGATATTTATGATTATTATGATGTAGTAGGACCAATTTGTGAATCAACGGATATTTTTGCTAAGCAAGTTAAATTAGCAAGTCCTGTACGTGGTGATAAGGTTGTAATTTATACAACAGGTGCTTATGGGTATGTATTAGCTAATACCTATAATAAACGTGATAAAATACGGGAGTATGTATATTAAGGTAAAAATAAGTGAAAACAAATCAAGTTGTATTTAATGAAGCATTAAAATATATTCCAGGTGGAGTTAATTCACCGGTTCGTTCCTTTGGTTCAGTTGGGGGTACTCCTTTTTTTACTAAGTCAGCTAAATAATCCATTATCTCAGCTCTACCACCAAAAGCAGCTAATGGCATACCACCACCAATTACTTTACCAAAAGTTGTAAGATCCGGCGTGATGCCCAGCAAACCCTGTGCACAATGTAAATCAACCCTAAAACCAGTCATAACTTCATCAAATATTAATAAAGCACCAAATTCAAGGCACAAAGTTTGAATCTTAGCTAAAAACTCAGGGCTTGGACGCACCAAATTCATATTACCAGCAAATGGCTCAAGAATAATACAGGCTATATCATTACCATATTTATCAAATGCTTCATTTAAATCTGTAATACTATTGTATTCTAACACTAAGGTATTTTGTGTAAACTCAGGTAACACTCCACTGCTACTTGGGTTATTAAGTGTTGCTAAACCAGAGCCAGCTTTTACTAACAAACTATCACTATGACCGTGATAACAGCCATTAAATTTTATAATATAGCGTTTGTTGGTGTAACCACGAGCTAAGCGAATAACTGACATTACAGCCTCAGTACCAGAGCTTACTAAACGTAACTTTTCTATACTTGGCACCAAGTGAGTAATAGTCTTGGCAAATAACACTTCCAATTCAGTTGGCGTTCCAAAAGAAAAACCTCTATTTAAAGCGTGAGTAACTTTTTCCACCACATAGGCATTAGCTGCTTTTGGTGGTAGAGCTGAGATAATGGATTATTTAGCGCCTATTGGTACGGTTTATCAAGCAGGTACCTTATCTGGTAATCCAATTGCTGTTACTGCTGGACTTGCTACTTTAGATATTATTCAAAGTGCTGGATTTTATAATTATTTGGATAAAATATCTGCAAAATTATGTAATGGGTTGGATGAGTTAGCGCGTCTTTATGGGCTTAATTTTAAAACTGATCGTATTTGTGGAATGTTTGGTTTTTATTTTATGGATAAAATTCCAAATAATTTTATTGAAGCTAATACTGCTGATATAGAACTCTTTAAGCGTTTTTTTCATATGATGTTACAACGTGGAGTGTTTTTTGCTCCATCGATGTATGAAGCTGGATTTATTTGTTATAGTCATACAGAAGATATTATAGAACAAACATTAGCACATGTTAATGATGTGTTTAAGATTCTTTGCGTAAAGTAATAATATGCGTGCATATACAAGTAAATATATTTTTGATGGCGAACAATTATTGACAGGGAAAATTATCTTTGTTGATGATAATAATAAAATTGTTGACATAGTTAATAATGTGCCGGCAAATATTCAAATTGAGTATTTAGGTGATGGGGTAATTAGCCCAGGCTTTATTGATTTGCAATTAAATGGTTGTGGTGGTGTATTATTTAATGATTCAATTACTGAAGCAACTTTAGATATTATGTATCAAACATGGCAAAAATATGGCACTACTGGTTTTTTGCCTACATTAATTACTAGTCCATTCTCTGATGTGATTAAAGCATTAGAAGTATGTAAGTCATGGTTTAATAAATACGGTAATACTCGTGGAGTTTTGGGGCTTCATTTGGAAGGTCCATTTTTGTCATTGCAAAAAAGTGGGATTCATTCTAAGGAGTATATAATTAAACCAAATAATGATATGTTACAGCAAATAGTTAGTTATAACAATTATTTCCCAATTAAAATGACTATTGCAGTTGAAGAGTTTACATCTAGTCAAATTAAATATCTTGTAGATAATGGTATTATTATTTCAATTGGGCATAGTAACGCAAGTTATAATGTAGCAATTGAAAGCATTAATCTGGGTATCAAAACAGCTACGCATATGTTTAATGCTATGAGTGGTTTAACTGGACGTAATCCTGGTGTTATTGGTGCTGTGCTTAATTCAGAGATATATACCGGTTTGATTGTTGATATGTTGCATGTAGATGTTGGAAATGTTGAATTACTTAACAAGGTAAAAAATAATCAGGTGTATTTAGTAACTGATGCTGTTACTCCTGTTGGTACTTCAATGCTTGATTTTAAATTAGCTGGAAAACAGTTATATGTTAAAGATGGCAAATGTGTAGATATTGATGGTGTATTAGGTGGTGCTTACTTAACAATGAATGATGGAATTAAAAATATAGTTAAATATTGCCATATAGATTTAGCCACTGCTATAAAAATGGCTACGTTAATTCCATTGCAAGTACTAGGTTTGGATCATGAGATGGGACGCATTAAAGTTAATTATCGTGCAGATCTAGTTTATATGGATTTAGATACTTATCAAGTAAAAATAATTAAATAAAGGTGAATTAAGTGGAAATTAAAACATTTGAACAAAAAATAATTGAAAAACTAGTATTAGAATCTATTAAAGAGCAAAGACTTGCTAGGCGCTGGAAAATATTTTTTCGGATTATCTGGCTAATTATAATCGGAGCTATATTGTTTTTAGCTTTTGCTGGTAATAGCGATATAAAAAGTGGTAAACAAGTTGCAGTTATTAATTTAAATGGTGTTATTAATCAAGATAATAACACATATGATACAGTAAGTCGTGGCTTAAATAGTGCCATGAAAAATAAAGATGTAGTTGCTGTAGTTATTCGTGCTAATTCACCAGGAGGTTCGCCTGTTTATTCCAATATGATTTATGATGAAATAAAACGTTTAAGAGCTAAATATCCTAAAAAACCAATTGATGTGGTAGTTGAGGAGGTGTGCGCCTCAGGTTGTTATTATTTAGCAGCCGCAGCTAATAATATTTATGCGAACCCTGCTAGTATTGTCGGTTCGATTGGAGTAATTTATGCTGGTTTTGGAATGACTGGATTAATTAATAAGTTAGGTATTGATAACCGTTTATTAGTTGCCGGGCAGAATAAAGCAATGGGCTATCCATTTGTGCCTGTAAATTTAGAGCAACAAAAAATGCAGCAAATTATGTTAAATGAAATTCATCAACAGTTTATTCTTGCAGTAAAAGAAGGTAGAGGTAACCGTTTATCAACAGAAAGTAGTATTTTTAGTGGTCGTTATTGGATCGGTCAAGAGGCGAAAAATTTAGGTTTAATTGATGGTTATCAAACTGTAGATAGTTTAGCACGTGATGTATATAAAACCGATAATGTGGTTGATTATACACCTAATTCAGATCCAATGGAAAAAATTGCGAAAAAGTTTGGCGTTGAATTAGTTGATGGTGCGAAACAAGCTGTTAGCAATACCGAATTTGCCAGCTTTAGATAATATTATTTTTGAAATCATGTACTCAAATGGTGAAATATAGTTTTGGTGATATTTTAATAATAATTACTTTAATGTATTGGATAACATATTCCATAGTAGTGGTTATATATTTAAATTATCTAACTAATAAATATTTGGTTCCTAAAAGTCGTGATAGTATTATTAAAGATAAAAAACTAAAAACCCAACAAGAAATTGTTGAAAAATATAAAAATAAAAATCAAATTAATCTATTAGTTTTAACTGGTGGTGGTGTTCGTGGTTTAGTTTCATTGAGAGTTTTAGCTAAACTTGAAGAAATAACCGGTTTAAAAGCTGGTGAGTTATTTGATTTTGTATCTGGTACATCAACTGGAGCTATTTCAGTATCTAGCTTAATTGTTGGAGATGGAAAAGGTGGATATAAATATTCAGCAACAGATATTGCAAATAATTATTATGCCCATTCTAAGAGTATGTTTTCGGCACCTTGGTATCATCAATATTTAACTTCATTTGGCTTATTAGCACCGCGTTTTTTACCAGATAATAAACTTAAAATTTTGGACAGTTATTTTGGTGATCTTACAATTGGTGAATTAGCTGGTAATATGTTGGTTCCAGTATATAATATTGACCAAAATAATCTGCAACTTGTTAAGAATTGGGTTACACCATATGGCCAACAAAACGAAAATTATTTAATTAAAGACTTAATTAATGGCGCATCTAATCCACCGATGATATTCACGCCAATTTGTTTTTCGATTAAACAAAAAAATCATTTATTAATTGATCCAGCTGTAATACTTAATAATCCAATTTTGCAAGTATTATTATATGTGCGTGGTTTATTACCAGATAAACATATTAATTTAGTTTTTATAGGCAACGGCGGTATTGCTAATGAGCCATATGATTATCGAAGTATGTTTGGTTTTGGTTTATATGGACTTTATCAATACTTGTTTAGTGCTCCTAATCTTAGTTCTAGACTCTATATTGATTTTATGGAAGATTATTTACGTGATGCAAAGTTATTTGATAAAAACATTTCATATTTTGCTATTACTGGGATGCCAAAATCTCCAATGAGTCCAACATCATTAAGTAAACGTAATTTTAAAAAAATTGAGAATTATGCTCATGAAGTAATCGAAAAAAATCAATCGAAACTGCAAGAGTTAGCGAATATTTTAACATGCGAAAGAAAGAAACAGTAGGATGCGGTTTATAAAAAAATTATATAAAAAACATCACTTTAATATTCAGTTCATTTTGTTGTGTATTTTAGCAGGTGTTGGCAGCGCTTGTTTTTCAGAAATTACTGAATATTGCGTTAAACTATCAATGATTATCTTCAATAAGATAGGTTATGGAGTTTTATTGTTTACTCCAATTATTTTTGTTATTACGATTATTTTATTGAAAAAATTTTTCCCATATGCAGGTGGTAGTGGATTACCACAAGGATATGCAATTGATGTATTTGAAAACGATGTTTTAAATAATACTTATTCAATTAGAACAATGATAGGTAAAGTTATACTTACTGCCATGGGAATGATTGGTGGTGCTTCATTAGGTCGTGAAGGTCCTACTATTCAAATTTGTGCATCAATTTTCTCTTCAATTAAAAAGATTACAATTGAGAAAAAAAGGTTTTTAATTAGAATTGGTTCTGGAGTTGGAGTAGCTACTGCATTTAATGCACCATTAGGTGGAATTATGTTTGCGTTTGAGGAATATATTCATAAACGTAATTCAAATACTACAACTTTTTTATTATTAGGTATCGCAATTTCTGGTTATATTACAGTTATGTTAACTGGTGATTATACTTATATGGGTAATGTTAATAATAGTAGTTTATATTATAGCGGTTTAGTTATTCCATTTAGTATTTGTGCTGGTTTGTTATGTGGTTTAATTGGAGCTTTATTTACTTGGATTGTAGTTTTTATAAGTGTAGGCCGCAATTCAAGGTTTTGTATTTGGCGTAAATCTAATGCTCTTACTAGCGCTTTATTTTTCGGTTTTTTGGCTGCCTGTCTCGGAGTTTTAACTAATGGTTCCTCCTTTGGTAATGGAGCTGTACAGACATCGTTTTTTTTAAGTGGCAATGTTAGTGCACCATGGTATTATGGAATAGCTAAGGCAATAGGGGTTATATTATCTGTTGCTGCCGGTGTTCCAGGTGGTTATTTTTCAACCTCCTTGTCTATTGGTTTAGGTTTAATGAGTAATATGCATGATTTATTACCTATTTTGCCATTACAGCAATTTTATTTATTAGGTATGGTTGGCTTTTTATCGGCAATTACTGAAGCTCCTATTACAGCTGTAATCATGATTATCAGTATTGTATCTGATACACAACATTTTTTAATTCCATTAACTCTTACTTCAATAATATCTTCCGCTGTAGCGGCAAAGTTTGGTGATAGTGTTTATCATCAACAAGTTTTGATGTATATTGATAAATCAAAATATCATTTAACTAAAGTTGAATAATGACTCATAAAAGTTTACTTAAATCGCTTTTGAATGTAAGTGGGATGACCTTAATCTCCCGCGTGGTTGGTTTTTTACGAGATATGTTAACTGCACAATATTTTGGTGCTGGTTTTGCAACTGATGCTTTTAATGTTGCATTTAAACTACCTAATTTATTGCGTCGTATTTTTGCCGAAGGTGCATTTTCACAGGCATTTGTACCAGTTTTAGCTGAATATAAAACTATAAGAAGTCATCAAGATACGCGTGAATTTGTTTCTTATGTGATGGGGCTACTGGCTTTTGTATTAATTATAATCACTTTAATTGGTATAGTATTTGCATCGATTGTGATTTTAATTACCGCACCTGGCTTTACTGATGATATACAAAAATTTAATTTAACTATAGAATTATTAAGAGTTACATTCCCTTATATATTATTTATTTCTTTAGCATCAATGATAGGTGGTATTTTAAATACTTGGGGAATTTTTTCTATTCCATCATTTACTCCAACTATACTTAATTTAAGTTTTATTACTTTTATTATATTTTTTAGAAATCATTTTCATCCATCGATATTAACATTAGCTTGGGCTACATTTTGTGGTGGTGGTCTTCAATTAGCATTTCAAATCCCATTTTTAAAAAAAATTGACATGTTGGTATTCCCTAAGCTTGATTTTAAAAATAAAGCAGTGTGGCGAGTTATTAAACTAATGGGACCTGCTATTTTTGCTGTATCAATTGCGCAAATTAGTATGGTTATTAATACTATTTATGCTTCTTTTTTACCCAGCGGAAGTATCTCTTGGATGTATTATGCAGATCGTTTAATGGAGTTTCCTACTGGGGTACTTGGTGTTGCTTTAGGTACTATATTGTTACCGAGTTTATCTAAGCATGCTAGTAGTGGCAATGTAGAGGATTTTTCTCAAACCATGGATTGGGGAGTGCGTTTATGCTTATTGTTGGCTCTTCCAGCAACATTTGGCATAGCTTTAATCGCCAGACCTTTAACTATGACTTTATTTATGCATGGCAAGTTTAATTTATTGGATGTAGATATGACTGAAAGAGCATTAATTGCTTATGCAATTGGTTTACTTGGGTTGATTTTGGTTAAAGTATTTGGTCCTGGTTTTTATGCTCGTCAAGATATTAAAACACCGGTTAAAGTAGCTATATTTGTATTGATTTGTACTCAAGTTATGAATTTAGCTTTTATTGGACCGCTAAAGCATGCTGGTCTTGCGTTGTCTATTGCTCTTGGGGCATGTATTAATGCCTCTGTTTTGTGTTATTTACTCATTAAGCGTGGTATTTATATACCTAATCAAGGTTTTAAAGATTTTTTATTTCGTTTATTAATTGCAATTGCTATTATGATCATTGTTACTATTTTAAGTCTCAAATTTTTACCGTTTAATTTTAGCGGTCCGACTTATATTCGTTTTTGTTTTTTAACTGTTTTGGTTATAATTGCTGTATCAAGTTATTTTATTAGTTTATTTGCTTTGGGATTCAGAATTAAAGACTTTAGCCGGTTAAAACATTAAGTTTAATTAGCGGCTAAAGTAAAAACCAACCAATCAATTGTAACTACGTATTATATTTTTTATTTACAATAGTTGCAACAGCCCCTGAACCTGTTACATTTGTCATGGTTCGCATCATATCAATTATTTTATCAATTCCAATTACTAAAGCTAAGCCAGTAAGCGGTAATCCGATACTGGTTAATACTACTGTTGCCATGATTGATGCTGTCCCTGGGACACCAGCTGTGCCAATTGTTGCAATAGCTGCTGTAATAACAATCATAATATACTGTGTGGTCGATAAATCAATATGATATAAATTGGCTGTTAAAATACATACAATAGCAGGGTATATAGCACCACAACCATCCATTTTCATGGTAGCACCAAGTGGAGCTACAAATCCAGCTACTTGCTCACGTATATTTACTCTGTCAACCAAAGTTTCCAAAGTTACAGGTAAAGTTCCTAAACTTGATGATGTAGTAAATGCAGTTATCATTGCAGGGTAAAATTGTTTGAAAAAGTTAATTGGATTTATGCGTGCTACAAACATAATTAATAGTGCGTACACTATGATTTGAATTACGCATGCAACATAAATTGCAATAATAAACTTAATTAATGGTAGCATTGTATGTAATCCGTATTGATTGCCAATTGGGGCTACTAATGCAAAAATCCCGATTGGAGATAGGCGAATAATAAAGCGCGTGATTTTAAACATTACTTGAGCAAATTCATCAAAAAATATACGTATATTTTGACCTTTTTCATGTAAAGATGTTGTAGCAACACCAAAGAATATTGCAAATATAATCAGAGGTATGATTTTACCTGTAGCAATATCTTGAATTAAATTACCAGGAATCATATCCAAGATAGTAGTAGCAATACTTGGTATTTCACGATGAGTATATTGAGATATAATTTGTGGATTTAGATATAAATTATCTCCTGGTCTAAATAAAGAACCAACAATAATACCGACACTAGCTGCTATTAATGCCGTGATTGCAAACCATATTAGTGTAGTTAATCCAAGTTTTTTAATTACAGTTATATTGTC